>DASRQW010000135.1 GCA_035696245.1 Longimicrobiaceae bacterium
GCCCCACCACTCGCCCGATGGATCGGCTTCGCGCGCGGCGGTGAGCATCACGGACCCAGCGCCGATGGTGAGCATCGCGCCCTGCGGTTGCCCGGGCGGGCCGTAGCGGTAGCGCTCTCTGAAACCGAAGGTGTTGCACAGCCAGTCGATCGCCGTGCCCACATCGTCGTAGACGAGCGTGGGGAACACGGTGCCCAGCGCGGCGGAGCGGTTCTCGACCATCGTCTCTCCTCCATCATCCGAAGCGGACCAGCACGCATCTACCGAATCGCCCGAATCGGCGCTCATCTCCCGCAGCCGATCAACCGATCAACCAGTGCCGAACCACTCTTCGGCGAGAGCGTCCAGCGTTGTCGCGCTTCGCGGCGGGACGGTCTTGAGATACCAGGCGAGGTTGCTGTACCGGTGCAGCAGGGCGTACGCGAGGATGCGGCGGGGAAGCTCGGGCGTGAGGTCCGCGGCGGTGTAGCCGTACGCGAGCAGGAGGGCGCGGAAGAGGGCTGCGTCGCCGCTGGTGAAGAAGACGCCGACGGAGCCGAATTCGTACTCGGGCGCGCCGAGCATCGCGGGCTCGAAATCGAAAATGCCGGAGATGGTCCAGCCCGCATCCCCGCGCTGGACGAGCGTGTGCTCGCGCATGATCTCGGTGTGGAGCATCACCGGAACGACGTGCGGGAGATGCACGGGCGCGAGGAAGCCAGGGATCTGCTCCACCCATGCGTCCGCGAGGCCGCGTTCGCGCTGGCGCTCCACGCATCCCCCGACCTGCCCGGCGATGAACTCGTCCCACGCGGGGCCGCGCAGCGCGAGCCCGTCCGTGGGCAGTGCATGCAGCCGCGCGAGTGCCGCGCCGAGTTGGCGGCATAGCGACCGCCGTTCATCTGCCGAAACCGAGTCCCACACGTCCGCCAGCGGGGTGCCGGGGAGCCGGTCCATGACGACGTAGCGCCAATCCTCCATCTCCCCGCTCGCATGCACGGCGGGCGTGGAGACGCCTAGGCGGCCGTGGACGTGGCGCAGCGCTTCGGCCTCCACAGCCGCCCCCGCCGAGTAGACGGGCTCGAACAGCTTCACGACCAGCGCATCTCCCACGGCGAAGACGATGGTGGAGCCGCTGGCGTACTTCCGCAGCGGCTCGGCCGGCAGCCCGTGGCGGCGGCAGATCTCGCGCACGGCGGGCACGTACGTCGCCTCGTCGCGCGGCGATGCGCGGTACTCCTCGCGCGTGCGGATGCGCGGGAGCAAGCGCGGTGCGAGCCCGTCGGGCAGCCCATGGTCCGACAGATCGCCGAGGCCGTTCATCACACCGTGCGCGTCTTCCACCGGCCGCGGCGGAAGAGGAGGCCGCTCACGACGGCGTGGGTGGAGAAGGCGATGGGGAGGGCGATGAAGACGCCGCGCGGGCCCATCCCCAGCGTCTTGGCGAGGACGTAGGCGAGCGGGATCTCGAAGAGCCAGAAGACGACGAGGTTCAGGATGGTGGGCGTGCGCGTGTCTCCCGCGCCGTTCAACGACATGCCGAACACCATCCCGAACGCGTAGAACGGGAAGCCCAGCGCCACGATGCGCAGCACGCCCACGCCGTGCTTCGCCACCGCCGGGTCCTGCGTGAAGATGGCGATCAGCGGCTCCGCGAAGAAGACGAACGCGGCGCCGGTGAGGCCCAGGAAGACGAGGTTGTACAGGCCCGCGCGCCACACCGCCTGCTCGGCCCGCTGCGGCTTCCCCGCCCCGAGCGACTGCCCCACCATGGTCGCCGCGGCGTTGCTGAGCCCCGCGGAGGGCAGCAGCGCGAAGATCACGATGCGGATGCCGATGGTGTAGCCCGCCACCACGTCGCTGCCGAAGGTGGAGAGGATGCGCGTGACGCCCACCCAGCTCGCCATCCCCACGAACACCTGGAACGCGCCGGACGCCGAGAGGCGCACGATGCGGCCCATCACGTCCGGCATGAGCCGCAGGTGCCGCCGCGCCACGGTCACGCGCCCGCCCGGCCGAACCAGCCGCGAAAGCGCGTACAGCGCCCCCGTCCCTCGCCCGATGGTGGTCGCCACCGCCGCGCCCGCCACGCCCAGCTGGGGGAACGGACCGAGCCCCAGGATGAGGCACGGGCACAGGACGATGTTGATGCCGTTCGCCAGCCACAGCACGCGCATGGAGATGGCCGCATCGCCCGCGCCGCGGAAGACGGCGTTGACCAGGAAGAGCATGAGGATGACCACGTTGCCGCCCAGCATGATGCGCGTGTAGGCCGAGCCGTGCGCGATCACATCCGGCGCGGCGCCCATCACGCCCAGCAGCCGCGGCGCCAGCAGGAAGCCCACGACGCCGATCACCAGCGACACGCCGAGGCCGAGCGCCAGCACCTGCACGGCGGCGCGCGCGGCACCTTCGCGGTCGCCCTCGCCGGTCCGGCGCGCGACGGTGGCGGTGGCGCCGATGGCCAGCCCCATCGCCACGGCGTAGATGAGCGTGAGCATCGATTCCGTGAGCCCCACGGCGGCGACGGCGGTGGAGCCCAGGTGCGCGACGAAGAAGACGTCGACCACCGCGAAGACGCTCTCCATCACCATCTCCAGCACCATGGGGATGGCGAGCACCAGGATCGCGCGGCCGATGGGGCCCTGCGTGTAGTCCCGCGTGGAGCCGCGCAGCGCCTCGCGCACCGAGTCGCGGAAGCGCGACGGCGGCTCGGGTGCGGGCGGCAGGACGAGGGCTTCGGGCACGGTGGGCGGTACGGGCGCCTCGGCGGGCTGGGACATCGGGAGGGTTCCTGGCGGGATGGAGCGCGCGGGCGAGGCGTCCGGCGCAGAGCGTGACAATCTCACGTCGCGCGGCGCCGCGGACAACGGCGGCGTTTCGGGAGATGCGGGAGATGGGAAAACGCGGGAAACGCCTGCGGGCCCGGAAACGCGTTCCGGGCCCGCCTGGCTTACTGCATCCCTCGATGGCGCCGCGGCGCCTACCAGCCGGTCACACGCAGAGCGTGGGTCCGTCGCCGTCGAACGGCTGCTGGCCGCAGGTGCCAGCATAGGTGCGGCACGGATACGCGTCGGTCTTCAGCTGGCCGTGCACCGTGCCGCGGACCTGCACCGCCGCGTCCGCCGTCTCGAAGCTCTCCACACACAGGGCGTCCACGCCAAGCTCAGCTTGCTCATCGCTCGCTCCAGGGATGACGAGTGCCGGTGGATGGGATGCCGGCGACGCGTCCGCGCCGCCGGCCCGCCGGTCACATGCAGATGGTGATCGCCGCGTCCGCCCCGCCCAGGAACGGCTGCGCGCCGCAGGTGCGGCCATAGCTGACGCACGGGTACGCGTTGGTGCCCGCCTGGCCGTTCACGGTGCCGCGCGCCGGCTGCAACGCGTCGGTCGTCTCGAAGGTCTCCACGTCCAGCGCTTCCACGTTCAGGCTCAGCTTCTTCATGGCTTCGTCTCCGTCGTGAGGTGGGTGGAACGCACGGAGGAACGGCATCCCCGCCCCGCCGTGTCCTGCCGTGAGGGTCAGACGCAGTGCGTGACCGCGTCGTCCGCGGCGAACGGGAAGGCGCCGCAGGTGCCCGCATAGGTGCGGCAGGGATAGGCGTACGTCGACGCCTGCCCGTGCACGGTGCCCGCCGCCTCGGACCTGGCGCGCGACGTCTCGAACGTCTCCACGTCCAGCGCTTCCGGGTTCAGGCTCAGCTTCTTCATGGCTCGACCTCCGTTGAAAGGGGCCACCGCGCACGGCCGGCAAGCCGAAGGGCTGCGTTCGCGTATGGTCACGGAACGTATCCACGCCATCCATCCCACGTCAACACATCTCCCGCTGCTGCAACGAGAAGCGATTCGGCCCGAGCTGCGGGTGCGCAAAACTCTTTACGACCGGGCGCGTCCAGGGCCGCGGGCCAGCCGGGGCCCATTCTCCTTTCGCGACGTAGATCGCATAGGTACAATGTATTCTCCGCATCCATCATTCACTCATTCCCGGAGCGTCAAATGCAGAAGATCAAGCTGGACTTCGAGCGGATCGAGGTGGTGTCGTTCGAGCCGGAGAGCGCGCGGAAGGACGAGGGCGTCGCGATGATCTCCGGAACGGCGTGCGTCACGAGGCCCACCATCTACGGCACCTGCTGCACCCCGTAATCGAGGCTGCACGACGTCGCGGGAGAGCAGCCGAGGGCGTCGTCTGAGTGACCTCGTCGTGCGCGACAAGGCCCCGACAGCGTGAATGCTGCCGGGGCTTTCGTCATCTACCGGTCACGGCGGCTGACGATGGCGGATGCGGGATATCCATCCGCCGATCGGTCGTCCCGCGTCAGTCCACCGTCTTCAGCAGCAGCGCGTTGTCGAACATGGGCTGCGTGGAGCGCCAGAAGAGGCGGAAGAGCGGGTCGTCGGCGAAGAGGACGGCGCTGCCGCTGCCCACGCGGCGGCGCACCAGCCACGCGCCGCGCTCGCTGCGCTTCAGGTTCTCCGGCGAGATGACGCCCGAGGTGCGCGTGAGGCGCTCCGGGAAGTACGCGGCGGTCTCCACGTTCTCGGCCGGCTCGAAGACGAGCGTGCCCTGGTGCAGCGTGAACGCCTGGTCCGGGTGCGCGTCCAGCCCGGAGCCCCACGCGAGCGGGTTGGCCGGGTCCAGCCGCAGCGGGAGGATGGTGCCGGGCACCTCCTGCCGCCACTCCTGCCGCTGCCGCTCCTCGCGGCCCGCCAGGAAGCGGTTGCGGGCCGTGTCGGCCTTGGGCGCCTCGCGGACCTTCACGTCCACCAGCGGGGCGATCACCTCCGCGCCGCCGGCCAGGGCCACCACGCGCCCGCCGGCCTGCATCCACGCCTTGAGCAGGTCGCCGGACGCCTTGGGAATGGCGCGGGGTGACGCGTCGGGCACCACGATCACGTCGTAGCGCGACAGGTCCGCGTCGCCCACGTCCGATGCCTGGAGCGCGTCGAACGGCATGCCCAGCTCCTGCTCCAGGTAGTACCAGATGGCGCCGAACGAGGTGGACGAGATGCCCTCGCCCGAGAGCACGGCCACGCGCGGGAGGCGCACGGCGGCCACGCGGTCGCTGCCCAGGTCCACGCCGCCCTCGCTGAGGCCGCTGGCGACCGGCACCGCGGCGCCGCCCAGGCCCGCGCGCGTGGCCCGCGCCTGGAGCGAGTCGTTGCCCAGCACGGGGATGAACCACGTGCCCGCGGGCCAGCGGCGCCCAGCGTAGGTGGACTGCTTCTCCAGCACGCGCGCCCGCCCGCCGGAGGCGAGGAAGCGCACCACCGCGGCGTCGTGCGCGCCGGGGGCCACGAGGTAGCCGTAGCCCGCGGGCTGCGCGGACGGGGAACGGGGCGCGTCGCCGTTGCCGCTCACCGGCACCCAGCCGCCGCCGCCCAGCGAGCCGGTGCGGTACGCGGCCACACCGTACGCGTACGGCAGCGACCACGCGGCGATGTCGTAGCTGAACTCGGCCTTGAGCTGCGTCTCCGGCTGGAGCAGCGTCACGGCCAGGCGCCCGCGCGGCTGCCGGGCGCGCACGCGGTACGTGCCCGCGGGAAAGCTGCCGCGCGCGTCGAAGCCCGGGTAGGCGGACGCGCGGGCGGAGAAGGCGCCGCTCGCCCGCTCCACCTCGATGCCCTGGCGGCGCAGGTGGGCGACCAGCGCCTCCGCCCGCCCCGCGTCGGCGCCGGGGACGAGCAGGAAGTCCTGCACGCCCAGCCCCTCGCTGCGGTAGCCCGCGGCGTAGTCGCTGAGCAGCTGCGTCTTGCCCGCGGCGGCGGTGCGCAGCGTGGCCTGGCTGGTGGTCCAGTGGTGCAGCGCCCGGTCGCGCAGCGTGAGCGTGTCGCCCGCGTCGCGCGCCACCGCAAGGCCGGCGGCGCCGTGGCCCGCCTGCTCGTACGTCATCCCGATCGCGCCCGTCAGGCTGGGCCACGAGTCGCCGTACGCGGGGTAGAACAGGTCGAACTCCTCG
>DASRQW010000136.1 GCA_035696245.1 Longimicrobiaceae bacterium
GGAGGTGCAGGAGTGGTGGAAGGAGTCCGACCGCGCCACGGTGGTGGCGACAATCGCGTTCGGCATGGGCATCGACAAGGCCGACGTGCGCTACGTCTACCACTACAACCTGCCCAAGGGCCTGGAGAGCTACAGCCAGGAGGTGGGCCGCGCCGGCCGCGACGGCGAGCCCAGCACCGTGGAGCTGCTGGGCAGCCTGGAAGACGTGGCGACGCTGGAGAACTTCGCGTACGGCGACACGCCCTCGCGCGAGTCGCTGGCGGGGCTCCTCGGCGCCATCCTCACGGGCGAGCCCACGTTCGACGTGAACCAGACGGCGCTCTCCAACGCGCACGACATCCGCCAGCTCGTGTTGCGCACCGCGCTCACCTACCTGGAGCTGCTCGGCGTGCTCAAGCAGGGCACGCCGTTCTACGCTGGCTACCGCGCCCGGCCGCTGGTGCCGGTGAAGGAGATCACGGCACGCTTCGGGGGCGAGCGGGGCGAGTTCATCCGTGGCATCTTCGAGAAGTCGCGCTTCGGCCGCGAGTGGTACACCATCGACCCCGAGGCGCTGGCGGGCAAGCTGGGCGAGGGGCGCGAGCGGATCGTCCGCGCGCTGGACTGGCTGGGCGAGCAGGGGCTGCTGGAGGTGACCGCGTCGGACGCGCGCCAGCGGTACACGCGGCTGGTGCAGAAGCCCGACATCGATGCGCTGGTGACCGAGCTGGAGGGCCGCTTCGTACGGCGCGAGGCGCAGGAGACGGTGCGGGTGCGGCAGGTGGCGGATCTGGTGACCCACGACAGGTGCCAGACCAACTTCCTGCTGGCGTACTTCGGCGAGCGGCGCGAGGCGCCGTGCGGGCACTGCACGTTTTGCGAGGTCGGGAAGCCCACGAGCTTCCCCGCGCTGCCGGAGCCCGCGCCCATCGCGGCCGAGCTGGACCGCGCGGGCTTCCTCGCGCTCTGCGACGCCAACCGTGACGCGTTGCGGTCACCTCGGCAGCGGGCGCGCTTCCTCTGCGGGCTCTCCAGCCCGGGGCTCAGCCGTGCGCGCCTCACCCGCAGCCCGTGGTTCGGCATCCTCGAAGACCGCCGCTTCGCCGACGTGCTCGCCTGGTGCACGGAGCACGCGTGACGCCTGGCGGCAATGTCTCAGGATGCACATCGCACTATCACACTCAACCCGACCTACGGATGCAGCCTAGCAATTCCAAGTTTTCGGTGCGCTTGCTGTCTCGCCCTTCGCGAGCGATGCGGACGACGCTGGCTCTCGCGATCAGCCTGCACTCCGCAGCCTGCGGAAGTGGCAAAGCACCTCGAACTGCGGCTTCGGCCCGCGAGGCGGCCGTCACTGACTCGTTCCGTAAGCTCCTACGCGCTTCCCTTTCCTCGCCGGACACCTTCGGGATGGAAGAGGACCTGGCCTGCGAGGAAGGGCGGATCATGGAGCGAGTCGGCATCGACAGCGGAATCGTGTACATCAAGCGCGCAGAGCGACAGGTCGAGAGCACGTACACGCGTGCCGACAAGGAAGCTGCACGCCGCCGCGAGATCGCGCTGGGAGGGCATTACTTCAGTCTCGATCGGTGCCACGCGGCCCCGGACACCGTGGAAAGGAGGCAGCCAGCGGCCGTAAACTGACCTGCCTGACCACGGCTGGGCGGCTCAGAGAACGTCAAAGGTTCTTTTCGTGTCTTCGCGCATTCAATCCAAACACTTCGGACCAACTCTCATGTCACGGATCAGATCGGTCGTACTGGCGTTGTGCTCGGCAACGCTCGTTGGGTGCAGCGACGCTTCCACTTTCACGGCGACGAGACCACGTCCCAGCCTATCCGCGAGCGAGAAGACGCCCTACACGGTGGAATTCCTGCCGCCGCTTGCCCTTCCGCATGCACAGATCGGCAGCGGGGCCGAGGGTGTCGTGCCATCGGTGGAAGTCTGTAGATGGGACGGGGCGGCTTGCACGGGTGCACCCGTCGCTCGTTTCTCGATGCGCGAAGCGGGCACGGACATGCTTCGGCGAGATGGAACCGATCGTGGGCGCTTCAGTGCAGAGTGGCATACCACTGGAGCCCGCTTGCTTACGGGTGAGATGTACCGGGTCCGTGTGCTCGAATCCGCGGCGGAGATCGGCCACGTGGATGTGCGAGTCGGACATGGCGCAGACGGGGATTCCGTTCGCGAGATAACTGCGGACCAGACCGTGCCGATCAAGTTCCGGGTCCTCACACGCTCGACCGAGGCAGCCGACACTACGCCCCACCTGGTGGTCATCCGCGGCGACGGCATCTTGGGTGAGCCTGCGGATATCGACTCCACCTTCAGAAGTGGAGTGAAGGTCAAGTACGGCTTCACGCCTGCATCCGGGTTCGAGAACCTGCGGGTGACGCTGGATGGGGCCGACGCTCCGGCTCAGGGGCGCATCATCATGGACGGCCCGCACGTACTGGCAGTCTCGGCCGATCGTCGCGTCGCGCTCGCTTCGGACGACCAACCGCTTCTGGACGCACGTCGGGCGGTGCTCACGGCAGCTGATCCCGTCGTGGCTTTCCAGCGCTACCTCGATGCCGGAGCCGCGCTTGCCGCACGCGTGGGTGAAGCCGAAGCAGCGCGGCGACTCGCTATCGTGGAGTTCCTGGCCTACGACGTCGACCGCGACGCCGACGCACTAATCCGGGTCGACAGCGCCCTCGCAGGCCACGTTTTCACCGCCGGAGGCGGAGATCCGTCAACGTCGGCGAGCCGCAGGTTGGCCACGGCCTCGGAAGAACCGGCGGCTCCGCCGCTCGTCGTGTATTTCGTGAACGGCATCTTCAACAAGGCGAGCGATGCCAGGACGGCAACGACCGCGCTCGACCTGATCGTCCAGGAAGCACGCATCGCGCGCCCGGTGAGCGTTCGGTTCGTGTACAACCGTACGATGGCGGCGGAGCTGACGCCGGCGAGGAAGCGCGAGGTGATGTGCGTGCAGGACTTCGACCGGGCGCGGCCGTTCCTGGGCGACCTGTCGTTCGACCTGCGGTTCACCCGCTGCCTGGGCAATATGTACTACGGCAGCCACATGGACCTGACCGAGGCGGCCCGCCAGGTGCTCCAGCTGAGCGGCGTCGCATCGTACGCCACCGAGGTCGACGCGCGGCTGCTGGCGGACAGCATCCTTCACCAGACGTCGCTGAAGCGCGATGTGATCGTGGTGCCGCACTCGCAGGGCAACCTGATGACGCAGCAGGCGCTCGACGTGGTGCGCGCACACCCAGGAGGAGCGGACGAGCAGTGCGTGGGCGTGGTGTCGCTCGCGGCGCCCATGAGCAGCCGGTGGCCCATCACCGAGGGCGCCGACCTGATGCCGGTGGTGGTGGACGGCGACGCGATCACCTGGCTGGGCATGAACCAGTTCGAGCGCACCCCCACCACCCTCTCGCGCCAGGGCGACGCCGCGGTCGCCCGGTGGGAGCGCGCTGCGCGCTGGAACGCGGCTGCACGGGTCATCGCCGAGTTCGAGAAGGTCAAGTGGGGCGTGCGCCTGCACGGCGTGACCGAGAGCTACATGGGCGTGCCGGAGAGCCGCGCCGCGATCCGGTCCGGCCTGCGGGGTCTCGCCGCCCGCAGGTGCGGAGTCCGCACCTACTGGGTCGTAGGGATGACGGACGAGGCCAGCGGCTACCAGGGCGCCGGTAGCTTCTGGGTGCGCATCTCCCCGAACGGAGACGGCTGGAAAGCGCAGGTGCGGTCCTTCTGGAGCTACGACGAGGACATGTACAACGGGCCGGCCGTCCGCACCCCGGACGGGTTCCACCTGGCCTTCGAGTACCACTCGTCGGTCCTGTACGCAGGGATGCTGAACGAGAACCAGAACGCCGTCGTCGTGGATCTCACGCAGGACGGCTGCAGCGGCCGCCTGGACAACACCTTCCACCTCACCGGAGGTGAAGGGGGGCCGACGACCACGTACTCGCACTATTCGCTCACCTGCTGAGCGAAGCCCCCGAAGCACCCGCGCCGCAGGCCGTCGTCCCCGGCTTGCGGCGCGGCACGTGCGGGCTAGGTTAGGACCGAAGCCGAGCCTCCCACGAGAACCGGAGAGACGCGCCATGCGCCGCACCATCCCGCTGCTCCTCACGCTGGTCCTCGCCACCGCCTGCAGCCGCACGGCCGCCATGAACAAGCCGAACCCCGCGGACAGCGCACACGTGGATGCCATGGCCCGCATGCACGCGAACGAGACGCCCGCCCCCAACGCGTCCGCCGCCGAGCCGCGGCGGCCGGTGACGGCGGAAGAGGTGACGTACGCCACGGTGGATGGGAAGCCCGTCCGCGGCTACCTCGCCCGTCCGTCCGGCGGCGCCGGCAACAACCTGCCCGCGCTCGTCGTGATCCACGAGTGGTGGGGGCTGAACGACAACGTGCGGATGATGACGCGCCGCCTGGCGGGCGAGGGCTACCAGGCCCTGGCGGTGGACCTGTACGGCGGCGAGGCCGCCGCCACCCCGGCCCAGGCGACGGCGCTGATGCGCGCGTCCATGGCGAACCCCGCCGGCGGGCAGGACAACCTCAAGCAGGCGGCGGCCTACCTCCGCTCGCGGGGCGCGCCGAAGCTGGGCGTGATCGGCTGGTGCTTCGGCGGGGGGTGGAGCCTGGAGTCGGCGCTGTTCATGCCGGACCAGGTTGACGCGGACGTCGTGTACTACGGCCGCCCGGTGACCGACCGCGCGCGCCTCGCCGCCCTACGCGCGCCGTTGCTCGGGCTGTACGGCGGGCTGGATCAGGGCATCCCCGTCGCCACGGTGCGGCAGATGGAGACGGAGCTGCGCGCGCTGGGCAAGAACGTGGACATCCACGTCTACCCGGACGCGAACCACGCCTTCGCCAACCCCTCGGGGCAGTCGTACAACCCCGCCGCGGCGGAAGACGCGTGGCGCCGCACGGTCGTCTTCTTCAATCAGCACCTCCAGCACGGGGCCCGCCGCTGACCACCTCCGCGGGCCCGGCATCTACCGTCCTCCCCGGCGCGCACGTAGCCGCCGGGGAGGGCGATGCCGCGCCCGCCATCCGCTGCCGGGGGCTGCACAAGCGCTTCGGCGAGACGGTGGCGGTGAAGTCGCTGGACCTGGAGGTGCGGCGCGGCGAGTGCTTCGGGCTGCTGGGGCCCAACGGCGCCGGCAAGACCACCACGATCGAGATCCTGGAGGGCCTCACCGCGCCCGACGGCGGCGAGGTGGAGCTGCTGGGAATGCGCTGGGACCGCCAGGCCGACGCGATCCGCGCCCGCCTGGGCGTGCAGCTCCAGGAGAGCGAGTTCGCGGACCGCGCGACGGTGGAGGAGACGCTGCGCCTCTTCCGCTCGTTCTATCCCCGCGGCCCTTCCGTTGCCGAGCTGCTGGGCTTCGTGCAGCTGGACGAGAAGCGCGCCACGCAGGTGCGCCACCTCTCCGGCGGTCAGCGGCAGCGCCTCTCCGTGGCCTGCGCGCTCGCGGGCTCGCCGGATGTGCTCTTCCTCGACGAGCCGACGACCGGGCTGGACCCGCAGTCGCGGCGGCAGCTCTGGGACGTGTGCGAGGCGTTCCGGGCGGGCGGTGGCACCATCCTGCTCACCACGCACTTCATGGACGAGGCCGAGAAGCTGTCGGACCGCATCGCCATTCTGGACCGCGGGGAGATGATCGCGCTGGGCACGCCGCGCGAGCTGATCCGCTCGCTGGGCGGCGAGCACGTGGTGGAGTTCGCCAGCACGGCCGCGATCCCGGACGACGACCTGCGCGCCATCCCCGGCGTCACTCGGGTGGGCTCGCGGGGGGCGCTGCGGCAGCTCACGGTGGGGGAGCTGCACCGGTCCGTCCCCGCGCTGCTGGAGCTGGTGCACCGCGCGGGCGGCGACCTGACCGCGCTCAGCACGCATCAGGCTACGCTGGACGACGTGTTCCTCGCCATGACAGGACGGGAGCTGCGCGATGAGTGACCTGCTGGCGCCGGACCGGCCCGCATCTCCCGCGTCCGCACCTCCTCCACCGGAGCGGGGAAAGAGCCCGAGCGCGTTGCGGGAGCTGACGATGGCGCGCATCCGCGGCTTCCTGCGCGAGCCCGAGGCGCTGTTCTGGACGTTCGGGTTCCCCATCATCATGGCCATCGGCCTGGGCCTCGCCTTCCGCGACAAGCCCGCCGAGAGGGCCGTCGTCGCGGTCGAGCGCGGCAGCATGGCCGAGCGTTGGCTCCCCGCCCTGCGCCGCTCGCCGGACCTGGACGTGCGCGTCCTCTCGGCCGACAGCGCGGCGGTGGCGCTGCGGAAGGGCGATGTCGCCGTCGTGGTCGGCGGCACGGGGACGCCGGCGTACCGCTACGATCCCTCGCGCCCGGAGAGCCGCCTCGCGAGGCTGCTGGCGGACGGCGCGGTGCAGGCCGCGGGCGGCGCGCGGCGTCCCATCGCCACGGCAGACGCGCCCCAGCGGCAGCCGGGCGGGCGCTACATCGACTGGGTGATCCCCGGCATCATCGGCCTCAACCTGATGAGCACGGGCATGTGGGGCATGGGCTTCGGCATCGTGCAGATGCGCCAGAAGAAGCAGCTCAAGCGCCTCGTCTCCACGCCCATGCGCAAGCGCGACTTCCTTCTGGCGCAGATCCTTGCGCGGCTGTCGTTCATCTGCCTCGAGGTGCCGCCCATCGTGATCTTCGCCTGGCTGGCGTTCGGCGTGAAGGTCGCCGGGCCGCTGCTCAGCCTGGCCGTGGTGATCGTGCTGGGCGCGATGACGTTCGCCGGGCTGGGCCTGCTCAGCGCCTCGCGCGCCCGCACCATCGAGGGCGTGAGCGGCATCCTGAACGTGGTGATGCTGCCCATGTTCGTGCTCTCCGGCGTCTTCTTCCCCTCCAGCCGCTACCCGGACGCGCTTCAGCCGGTGATCCAGGCGCTGCCGCTCACCGCGCTGAACAACGCGCTCCGCGGCGTCTACAACGACGGCCTGTCCGTCGTCGACATGCCGGTCTCCATCGCCATCCTCGCCGCCTGGGGCCTCGTCTCCTTCGCCCTTGCCCTCCGCGCCTTCCGCTGGCAGTAGCGGGGCGATCGGGTTCGGTGGATGAACGGTGGCGATGCACATCGGCCGAGATGCACATCCTCCGGAAAGCCACATCGGTTGATGTGCATCCACCGTATCGCGTCGGACCATCGGCCGGTCCGATCATCATCCATCGACGCCGATCATCTCCGATCACAATCTCCGTAGACGTGGGATGCCGGATGGCTGGCGATCTCGGTAGATGGACAGCTACGGGAGATGCGCGGCGGACGGCCGTCTCCCGATCACCCGCACCGGAATTCCGCGCCACGCCTAACCATCCGATGTCACGAATGCCGTTTGCGGTGCGTTGTTCCGCTGAGATCGTCCGGCTGCCATGCGCGGCCGGGGCGACGCACGCGACGCCGACCCGCACCCCACCCCACCGTGACCGGAATCGCCGCGCCGGAGGCGCACTAGCATGGGCGCCGTGCAGAGGCGCGCGGCGCCGGACGTGCTCGCGGCCGAGAGGAGCCCGGCCTTGAGGCTGGAGCGCGCGGGCCCCGCCGGCGAGCCCACCACCGCGAGCGCGGGGCGGACAGTGGAATTCGACGCTACGTTCCGGGCCGTGTACCCGGCGCTGCACCGCTACCTCCAGCGCATGACCGGCGACGCCGACACGGCCGACGACATCGCGCAGGAGGCGTTCTTCCGCCTGCTGTCGCGGCCCATGCCGCAGGACGAGGCGCGCCTGTGGCTGTTCACCGTGGCGACCAACCTGTTCCGCGACGGCGCGCGCACGGTGAAGAGGCGCGAGCGGCTGCTCACGGCGGTGCCGCCCACCACGGGCACCCTGCCCGCGCCGGACGAGGAGCTGGAGCGGTCCCAGAGCGTGGCCCGGGTGCGCGCGGCGCTCTCGCAGCTCCCGGCGCGCGAGCGGCAGATGCTGCTGATGAAGCAGGAAGGCTTCCGGTACGAAGAGATCGCCCGGGTCGCCGCGGTGGCGCCCAGCTCGGTGGGAACGCTGCTGGCGAGGGCGCTGCGAAGGTTCGCGGCGGTCTACGACGCACACGAAGAGGAGATGGATGATGCACGCCGGTGAAGGGACCCTGCAGGCGCTGCTGGACGGCGAGCTGCCCGCCACGGAACGCGCGGAGGTGGAGCGGCACCTGGCGGAGTGCGCCGCCTGCTCCGCCGAGCTGCGCGCGCTGCGGGCGCTGGAGCTGCGCTTCGCCGCCGCGCTGGCGCGGGACCCCGTGCACGCCCGCACCGAGGCCGCGCTCGGCTCCGTCCGCGCCCGCCGCGCCCCCTCCCGCTGGGCGGGCGATGCGCGTCGCGCGCTGCTGAAGGCGGCCGTGCTCGTGCTGGGCGTGGCCGGCGCCGCCGCCGCGGCGGTGCCGGGCTCACCCGTGCGCCGCTGGATCGGGTCCATCGCCGCGCCGCGCGTCGTGGAGAAGCCGGCGGCCCCCGCCGCTCCCGCGGTTTCGGCGCCGCGCGCACGGCCGCCGGCGGGCGTTTCCATCCTCCCGGACGGCGGTGCGGTGCGGGTGGTGCTCACCGCTTCGGACCCGGCACTCCGGGTGCGGACGCGGGTATCGGAAGAGAGCATGGTGGAGGTGCGCGCCAGCGGCGAGGCCGCCGCGGGCCGCTTCCGCACCGGGCCGGGGCGCATCGAGGTGGTGGGCGCCGGGCCGGGCGAGATCGTCGTCGACCTCCCCCGCTCGCTGCAGACCGCCGTGGTCGAGGCCAACGGACGCGTGCTGGTGTCGCGCGAGAAGGGCCGCCAGCGCGTGCTGGCGGCCGCCGTGGAGTCTTCGGCGAACGAGCAGCTCTTCCGCGCCGGCCCGTAGCTCCGGGCCGGCGGCCCCCCAACCGCGCCGCCTGCGATGCTGATCGCGCTCGCCCTGTCCCTTCTCACGGTCGCCCCGCCCGACACGGCGCGCGGGCAGATCCGTGGATCGGTGCAGAGCGAGCCCAGCGGCGTGCCCCTGGACATGGCCGTCGTGGAGGTGACCGACGACGCCGGCCGCACCCTCGTCAGCACCCTGACCGACAGCACCGGAGCGTACCTGCTGCGCTGGGTGCCCGCCGGGCGGCGCACGCTGCGCGTCCACGACTTCGACCACGCCCCCGCCGAGGTGCAGGTGCTCGTGCCGGGCGGCGGCGAGGTGGTCCTGGACCTTTCCCTCCGGCCCCAGCCGCTCGCGCTGGAGCCGGTGTTCGCGCGTGGCACGGGCCCCGCCGGCCTGCGCGACACCGCCCGTGCGGGCGAGGCGGACATGGCCATGGTGGGCGCCCGTACGCTGGAGTCCGGCATGGGCGCCACCGCCGCCGCGCTCGCCACCACCTTCCGCGCCCCCGGCCAGGACCCATCGGACCCGCGTGACGCGCTGTACGTCCGCGGCTCCGCGGCGGACCTGAAGCTGGTGCTGCTGGACGGAGCGCCGGTCTACGCGCCGTTCCACATGGGCGGCCTGATCCAGAGCTTCCAGCCGGAGGCGCTGGGCTCGGCCACGCTCTTCCTGGGCGGCGCCCCGGCGCGCTACGACGGCGGCCTGTCGTACGTGATGGAGCTGAACACGCGCGCCGGGAAGCCGGGCCGCGCGCAGGGCTCCGGCTCGGTCGACCTCGTCTCGGCCGACGTGGTGGCGGAGGGGCCGCTGGGCGGCGGGGCCACGTACCTGGCGTCCGGCCGCGGGGTGGGCGGAGGCATGGTGGCGCTGATGCAGGGGCAGCCGTTCCCGTACGCGTACCGCGAGGGACTGGCGCGCGTCGACTGGTCGGCCGGGGGCGGGGCGATGGCCGTGACCGTCTTCGCCAACCAGGAGGGCGTGCGGGTGGACACCGTGCCCGGCGACGACGACTTCGCGCGCTGGTCCAACACCGCTCTCTCGGCCCGCTGGCGCGGCGCCGTCTCCGGCGGCCAGGCCGAGGTCACCGCCGCCGTCACCGGCTTCGGCGCGCGCCTGCCGTGGCGCGGCTCGCGAGACGTGCTGCTGGACGGCACCACCCGCCGCGGCCGCCTGGCCGCGGACCTGTCGCGGCTGTGGGGCTCGGCGCGCGTGCTGTGGGGCGGCTCGGTGGACCGGACGTGGGTGCAGCACCGGGCGTACACCATGGCGACGGCAGACGGGGACTCGCTGGTGGTGGACGACCGCTCCACGGGCGACGCGGTGGGCATGTACGTGGACGTGGCGTGGCAGCCCGCCGCCCGCCTCACCGTCCGCGGCGGCACGCGCGGCGACATCTTCGTGCAGGGCCGCATCGCCGGGCTCTCGCCGCGCTTCTCGGCCACGTGGCTGGCGGGCGACCGGGTGGGCGTGACGCTGGCCGCCGGGCGCTACCATCAGTACGTGCAGGTGCCGGGGCAGGCCGCGCACGTCGCGCCGCACACGCTGGGCGACTCGCTGCACCTGCCCACCGGGCTGGACGTGGCCCGCGCCACGCACGTGTCCCTGGCGCTGGACCAGGAGCTGGGCGACGAGGTGCGGCTGGGGCTGGAGGGCTACTACAAGATGTACGAGGGGCTGGACGGGTCGCCCCACAGCCGGTCGGACGTATCCGGCGTGGACGTGTGGGTGCGGCGCAACACGGGCGTGGTCACTGGCTGGCTGGGCTACTCGCTGACCTGGGCCCACGCTGTCCGTGACGAGGACGTGGGCGTGGATGCCTTCGCCGGCCGGCAGCTGCTGAGCGCGGGTGTCGCCGGGCCGCTGGGGCGGCCGGGGCGCTTCCAGGTGCGCGTGGCGTACGGCGCCGGCCTGCCGTACACCGCCGTCTCCGTGGCCGCGGCGGAGCCCGGCGGCGTCACCCCGCAGCTCCAGGCATCCGACGTCAACGAGCCGGCGCCGCTCGCCCGCCCGGGCGACGACCCGTACCTGCGCGTGGACGCCGAGGTCTCGCGCACGTGGAGCCCGCGTCTGGCCGGCCGCCGCCGCGAGCTCACGCCGTACCTGCGCGTCCTCAACGCGCTCGACCGCCGCGACGCCCTCTTCTACCGCTACGACGGTGGCGGCGCCGGCCCCCGCTCCGTCGCCACCCTCCCCATCCTCCCCATCGCCGGCCTCTCCTTCCGCTTCTGACGGCGGAATCGCCGCGTCATCAACCGCGGTATGACGGGAGATGCGGTCCGTCCCATTCTCATCGGCCGTAGTCGAAGGCGGGCGCGCGATGCACGCTCACGCAGCCGCTGGTCCGCCACCCATCTCCCGAAATCACCATCGTCCGACGCACCGCGCAGATGCAAACAACCCTCTCCCACGCAGTTTGTGGGGGAGGGTCGACGAGCCCAAGCGAGGCGGGGAGGGGGCAATGCGAAGGCCGGGACGCGATACCGCGCCCCGGCCCTCTTCACATCTACCGACATCTACCGAAGCTTACATCTACAGATCTACCGTGT
>DASRQW010000137.1 GCA_035696245.1 Longimicrobiaceae bacterium
GCACGGAGTCGAGATAGGCGTGCACGGCTTCGCGGAAGATGCGGTCCGGACGCGGGTTGGGCGCCTGGCGCGCGTCGCGGTACGGCAGCGCCATCACCGTCACCACGCCGGGCACCCCGGAGATGCGCTGGTGCGGCTTGAACCGCGGCATCACCTCCACGCGGCCCACGCGAACGCCGGGCGTCTCCGCCGCGAGGCGCTTGTAGTCATCTTCCGTCACCGCGCGATTGCGGTGCTGGAAGACCGCGGGGATGCGGCTCTCCGCCGCCTCCAGCGTCTCCGGGTCCGCCCCGCCGTCCGTCGCCAGCGGCTGCACCACCTTCAGCCGCGGCACGGCGACACCGGCGACGTCGTACGCCGCCACCTTCGTCAGCGTCCCCGCGGGAACGTTGCTCGCCGCGCCGCCGCCCACGCGCATCGTCGCCACGCGCACCCGACGGCCGAGGTCGGGGATCCGCCCCCGCACGCCGTCGCCGAATCGGACGGTGCCGGCCTCGGAATCCAGCTCGAACACCGCGTCGTCGCGCCCGGCCGTCGCGAGGTCGTCCACCCTCCGCCACTCGCGGTAGCCCGCGCCCGACTCCTCCACCTGGAGCACCAGCGTCTGCGGTTCCACCGACGTGGAGCCGAGCTGCATCTCCTGGTCGCCCGTGCCGTCGCTGGTGCCGACCACGCGGGACGTGATCGTCTGCCGCCCATCCACCTCCACCGCGTTGATCCCGATCCAGCTCAGCGACAGCGTGTCGAGCAGCGTCGTGGGCCGCACGCGCAGCCAGGCGACCAGGCGCGCCGCCGTCTCCGGCAGGTCGATGCGCGGGGGAGCGTCGCCCAGCCCCGCGTCGATGTTGGTGCGCACGTCGTCGTCCGGCGCGCCGATGTCGCGGTCGCCGGGCAGCGCGAGGCGCACGATGCCGCGGCGGCGCAGGCCCAGCGTGCCGTCCTCCACCACGTCCAGCGGCACGTACTGCGGCTGCCGGTCGATCACCTCGCCCGTGCTCAGCTCCCACACCAGCGGCGCCGCCCCGCGCGGCCCGATGTCTTCCGTCAGCTCCGGCACCGGCTCCGTCGCGGTGGGCGCGACCTGCACGGACGGCGCGGCGCCCACGTTGAGGATGCGCTGCGGCGCGTTCCCCGCCCCGCCGAGAGTCGCCCGCACGTCGGCCACGAACTCGGGCTTCGACGCGAGCAGCGCCAGCCACAAGCACCCATCCACCGTCGTCTGCGCGACGTCCACCCCGGCCGGATCGGCGGCTCCGCCCACGAAGACCGGCGTCGTCACGTACGCGACCGGCGCCTCGTCCGTGCGCAGCCCGTACAGCGTGTGCAGGTCCGCCATCAGCGCGTCCACCCGCTGCTGCTCGTCGGGCGAGGGGAGGCGCTTCACGTACGCCTCGGCCGTGACGGGAAGGACGGTGACCTCGCCGCGCGTCTCGAACGGAACCGGCGCCTTTAGCTTCGCGCCGGGCCGGAGGGGAGACGCGCCCGTCTGCTTGTCGTCGTCCCAGGAGATCGTCACCACGCCGCGCGCGGGCACGGCGGGCCGCATCCCCATCCCCAGAAGGCGGAGGAAGACGAGGCGCTGGCGCTGCGGGACCAGGTTGGCGCGGTAGAGCAGCGTGTCGGTGAGCCACGCGAACAGCTCCACCAGCGTGCGGCCGGGGTCGCCGGGGCGCGGGTTGGTCCACTCGGGCGTGTGCGCGGGGATGCGGGCCAGCGCCTCTTCGACCAGATCGTCGAAGCCGCGGTCGTCCAGTGCGGGAGGGAGGATGGGCATCGGCTAACCCTCCAGCTCCATGACCAGCCCCATCTGCCCCGCCGCGCCGGTGCTGCGGATCCGGTAGGCGATCTCCACCCGGATCTGCGTCGGCCGCTCGGGCACCTCCCAGACCTCGATGCGGTCGGTCACGATTCGCTTCTCCCAGCGCGCCAGCGAGTCGCGGATGCGGTCGCGTACGGCGCGTCGCGTTGCGAGGGTGTTGGGCTCGTGGAGGAAGTTCCCGAGCCCGGCACCGTAGAGCGGGCGGTTCAGCTGCTCGCCCGGGCGGGTGAGCAGGATCACGCGGACCTGCTGGCGCACGCTCTCGTCGGGCGCGGGCCAGCGCACCTCGCCCGCGGCGTCGGGCACCGGCAGCAGCGGCCACCCCACCGCCGTGCCGCCGAAGCTCTCGCCCGTCACGCCTGCCCCGCCTTGGGCGGCGTGAGCTTGGGCAGCGGGATGCAGATCTTCACCAGCGGCAGCCAGAAGAAGATGATGTTGAGCAGCGACAGGAAGATGCTGAGCACGATGAAGGCGCACAGCGTGATGATGGGGATGTTGAACCCGCACACCATGTCCAGCCCCGGCCCCTTGCCGCTCGGCTTCTTCCCGGCCGTGAGGTCCTTCAGCTTCATCCCCTGGAGCGCGTCGGCCACGCTCTTGGGCGTCACGAAGGTCACGTTGGGCTTCAGCTTCTTCAGCGATTCCAGCTTCGCCTCGGGCAGCGTCACGCGAACGGGCGGCGCCGCGCCGGTCTCGAACCAGGGGATGATGGTGAAGCGCTCGCTGGGCTGGCTCCACACCAGCTCCGGCGGGCAGCCGCAGCAGCGCTCCACCCGCGCGAAGGCCTGGACCCGGTAGATGGCGTCGGGGTCGTCGAACCGCCCGCCGCCGGGGTTGATGGCCGCCAGCCGCGCCTGGAGCAGCGTCTTCAGGGCCGAGTGCACCGCCTTCGCCTGCTTGGCGTCCAGCGTCCAACGCGCCCGCAGCGCCTCGCGCCCTACGTCGCGCTTCACCGGCCCGGCGTCCGTCTCGTCCGTCACGGAGATGGGGCTCGACGGCGCCGCGTCCGGGTCCCGCCGGTCCAGCCATTCCGACGCCGTCGTGAGCTCCGCCCCCAGCGGCTTCGGCGCCCAGCCGTCCTTCGCCATCCTCTGCCACTCGTCCAGGTCCACGTCGAGGCGCGCCCGCTTCTCCGCGTGGTCGTGCGCGTCGTCGTACGCCTGCTTCGCCCGCTCGACGCCCGCCTGGTACCACATGGGGATGCGGTCCAGCACCTTGCGGAAGGCCGCGCCCTCCGGCGTGTCGGCGAACGCTCCGGCGCCGGCCAGCGCCTCCATGTAGCCCGCCGTCTCCGTCCCCGCCTCGTAGAACGGCTCCCACGTGCGCGTGCCCGCCTTCAGGAACGGCGGCAGCATCGCCCCCATGGTCGCGTCGTCTATGGGCGGCGGCGGCGGCGGGTCGTCGGTACGCTCGCTGCTGGTGAGCGGCACCATGCCGTAGAGCACCGTACGCCCCGCCGCGGCGCACACGTCCGGCGGCGCGGGGAAGAGCGGCGCCACCGTCTCGGCGAAGCTGTCGTCCTTGAAGCGCAGGGCGATGCGGGCGTCGATCACCGCGTTGCCGGTGCGCTTCTCCGGCGGGCGCTGCGCGGGGTCCGGGTCGCGCTTCCGGCGGCGGTCGTCCAGCTTGATCCATCCCTCGATGCGCTCGCCCTTGTCGCCGCTGCGCATCCACCCGTGCACCTCGGCGTCCACGTCCTTCACGCCCGGCGCGGGCACCACGCGGCGGAGCACGAGCCCCATCCCCAGCATCTTCGCCGGGTCCACGCGCGGGAAGCCCACCTCCTCGCAGAACGCTTCGACCAGCACCACGTGAAAGGTGCGGTGGACGGGCTGGAAGAGGCGCAGCGTGCCGTCCTTCCCGCGCTCCTTCGCCTCGGTGAGCGCCAGCTTCGTGCGGCCCGCCGGCGTGCCCAGCTCCGCCAGGATCGCGGGCACGAACTCCTGGTCGGTGCGCTGCACGATGCGCGGCTTGTCGGCCGGCGTGGGGAGCGCCAGGCCGCGGATCCTGTGGGGGTGCTCGGCCACCGCTACCATACGTTGCCCGCTCCCGGCGTGTAGGTGCTCCCGATCACGGTGGTCGCCTGCAGGATGTCGCACTTGACCATGCCCGAGAAGGTGGACATCGCCGCATCCACCTTCACCATCCCCGCGCTCACCTCGAGCTGGCTGCACGTCATCTTCACCTTCCCGGGGCTGTCCACCGTCACGCCCTTGCTGTCGATGGTCACCGTGGTGCCCGCGGCCTTGATCTCCACCTTGCCGCCGCCCTCGTCGGTGAACGTGCCCGTCACCCCGCCCGGCGTCTCGATGGTGATGGTGGGCGACGACTCCTCGACGATGGCGATGCGGCTGCCGCCCTTGCTCTTGATCGTCCACCGGTCGACCGACGAGCCGGGCAGCGACTCCGGCGGCTTGTTCGCGCCGCTCCACAGGCCGCCGGCCACGATGGGGAAGCGCGGGTCGCCGTTGACGAAGACCACCAGCACCTCGTCGCCCACGTCGGGGATGAAGAAGCCGCCCTTCTCCGCACCTGCGAAGGGAGATGCGACGCGGGCCCACACCGGCGCGTCCTGCTCGCCCACGCCGTCGAAGCCCAGCAGGCGCACCTGCACCCGCGCCAGGCTCTCGGGGTCCTGCACCGAGACCACCTCGGCCAGGTGGCACGCGCCGAACGCCGGCGCCGCGATCCCTCCCCCAAACAGGTCGAAGCCCATCTATCCCTCTCCCAAAAAGGCGCACTCGCCCTCGAAGTCGGTCTGGTAGCCGTCCGTCATGCTGAAGCGGTGGACGGCCCGCACCACCTGGTACGTGTTGCTGAAGCGCGGCCCCAGGCCGGTCAGCTTGACGTGCGTCCCCACGCGGATCTTCGGGTTACCCTCCGCCGTCCCGTCCACGACGACGAACCTCCTCGCCCGCCGGTCGAACGCAGCCTCCGCCAGCGCCGTGGCCTCCGCGTCCGTCGCCACGGTGAGGTGCGACGCGTGCTCCGACCGCGCGCCGATCGCCTCCTGCACCGCATCCTTCCCGCTCTTGCCCGACCCCGGGCCCGCGTTGGCGCCCGTCGTCGTCCCCGTCACCCGCTTGCCGTCCACCGGATGCCAGCCCGCCGTCGTGACCTCCGTCACCTGGTGCGTCAGGTCGGCCAGGACCTTCACCCGGCGGAGTTGGCCGTACATCGCCAGCTCCACCTCGCCGCTGCGGATGTCATTGCGCGGCGCCACCTTGAGGTCGCTTCCGCTCACCTGGAGGTCGCCGTCGTGGCGGGCCAGCATCCGCCGCAGGAAGGCCAGGTCGCTCTCGTTCAGCTGCACCTGCGTGCCCAGGTCGTCCGACAGCCCGGTGACGCTGGGGCTGAGCCCGGCTTTCGATGCGACGTCGCCCGCCAAGCCGGAGATGGTCGCGCTGTCGTGCACCGCCGTCCGCCGGGCCATGCGCGCCTTCTGGAGCGCGTCTTCCGCCAGCACCACCAGCTCCGGCGGGTTGTCGGCAGACCAGCTGGCCTCCAGGCCCGTGACGGTGCCGGTGAAGATCTCCGTCGGCGCCGTCTCGTCGCCCGTCGACAGAGAGAGCGAGGCGCCCAGCTTGAAGAGCCGCCCGTCCTCGAACGCCAGCTCCGCCTCGCCCTGGCCGCGGTTCACCACGTTGGTGAAGCGCGCCTCGAAGGTCGCCAGGCCGCCCTCCGCCTCCGTCATCTCCATGGAGGTGAGGAGGCTGCGCACCATGTCGTCGGCCTGGCCGTTGACCTTGATGGTGGGGCGGGCGCTGTAGACCGCGTGCTCGCTGACGGCCTGCTCAGCCATCGCGCTCCGCCCGCGGACTCGTATCGGGAGATGCGCGGCCGGCCATCACCGGCTGCATGGGGCCGGGGCCCGGGCCCGGATCGCCGGGACCGGCAGGACCGTCGGGGCCGCCGGGCAGGTCGGGGCTCTGCGGGAAGTCGGGGCGGCTGGGCTCGGGCGGGTCCATCGGGCGGAACGGCTCCGGATCCCAGCGCTCCGGGATCGTCTCCGGCTGCTCGCGCTCTGGCGGGTCGCTCGGATCGGCCGGGTCCGCCGGCAGGCCGGGCTCGGACGGGTCGATGCGGTCCAGCCGGACCGTGCGGAGCGAGCGGGCGAGGACGGGCAGTGCGGCAGCGGGCATGGTGCACCTCGAGGTTTCTGGATCCGGAGATGTGCGGCCGGGGATCGTTGTTCCGATCGATGTCCGACCGCGTGCAGCTCCTTGCAGCGCGACAACCTGGCCCTCTCTCGCCGAAGCGCCCCCTCCCGCTCGCTTAGGCTCGCACCCTCCCCCGCAAGCGGGAGAGGGTTGGGGCTCCCCCGCAATCCTTCGGCATCCCCGCAGCTTCGGGGTTAGTCCGCGAGGGCGGACTTCCACAGTCGTTGCCGCGACTTCAGTCACCACGGCTCGAGATCGCCTCGCCCCTCGCGCCCCGATTCGCAACCTCCCGCCGCCGAGGAGGGTTAGCCACCGCACCTAACCTCTTCGCCCGCCAGCAGTTCTCCCCTCTCCCGCTTGCGGGGGAGGGGCCGGGGGAGGGGGCACCTTTCCGCATGCGACCCATCCCCAGACCTGACCCCGATCTCCCGTCAGTCCGCCCTCACGCGCTCGGACCTTCTCGCGGCGCGGCGCAGCTCGTGGACGATCTCGCGGGCGCTGGGCGGGGCGGCGGCCTGCGGGCGGTCCGCCTCGGCTCCGGGCAGCGGCTCCGTCTCGCCGCGCACCTCCGCCACCACCTCGTCGATCACGATGGGCACGGCGTCACCCCTCCCCGAAGCGGATGCGGTCGCCCAGGTTGCCCGACGAGCCCACGTCGGCCTTCAGCGACGCGGCGCTCTCGATGTTCGCGCGCCCGCCCACCCCGAACGTCGCCCCGCGGTCCGTCGCCAGCCCCGTGGTAGGCGGCTTGGGCAGAAGCTTCCGCCCGTCGATCGTCACCTTGGGCTTCGGCGGCGTGCGGAGGCCGGAGAAGGCCGACTGCGACCCCGCGCTCGCCTTGACGGAGATGGCCCCTCCGCCGCCGATCGAGAGCGACGCACCGATCTTCGCACCGGCAGACGCCTTCACCCCCACGCCCACCTTCAGCGACGCCCCGGCCGAGAAGCGGAGCGAGGCCTGGCCGTTCATCGCCCCGATGGCCCGCGCCGCGTTGGGCACCCCCAGCGCGTTGGCGATGGCCGCCGCGCCGCCCTTCCCCGCCGGCGCCGGCACCTGCACCGCCTCGGCCGCCAGCGTGGCGGAGAAGTCCTGCTGCGCCCCCTGCGTCTCGGTGAACACCTTGTTGGGGTCCGTGGCCGAGAGCGTGAGGTTCACCGCGGCCCGCAGCGGCACGCCGTTGGGAGAGAAGAAATCCAGCGTCTCCTTGTAGCCCTCCACCAGCCCCTCGAAGGTGTAGACGCCCCAGGTGAACTTGACCGTGGGAGGCACCCGGCTGGTCGCGTCGGGCTGCATGGTCTTCGCGACCTTCTCGGTGAAGGTGCGCACGTCCTGCCCGTCGCTCGTGGTGTCGAACACCAGGTCCATGGTGAGCTTGCCGGTGCTCTGCGTCTGGAACTGCGTCCCCGCCGTGGTGTTGGCCGACGCCGATCCCTGCTGGCTCGTCTGGTTCGTGATGCTGTACGACAGCGACACCGGGTTGAAGTGGACGTCGAACGTGTCCGCCACGCTCCCGTCGCGCAGCACGTCGAACTTGGCGCGCACGAAGTCCGCGGGCTCGCTCACGGCGCGTCCTTCCCGGCGCGCTTCACCAGCCGCAGGCCCTCGTGCGCCAGGTGCAGCTCCTCGATGCCCACCTCGGTCCCCTTCGCGTTCAGGTCGGCCGCCTTGAACTTGACCGGCAGCGCCTTCTCCAGCTTCCACGCCAGCAGCCGGTCGCCCTGGTGGTCCAGCATGGTGATGGTCGCCGCCAGGCGGAACGCGTACTTGCCGCCGGCCACCAGGTCCCACCAGTTCCACAGGTCGCGCGTGGTCGTCATCCCCCGCTTGAGCACCACGGTGGCGAAGGTGACGGGGCCGGCGCGCTGGTTCACCGAGTAGTTCTTGCCGCCCTCCTTGATGGCCTTGGGCTCCATCGTCGCCTCCAACCCCGTGACCTCGCTGAAGGCGCCCGAGCACAGCGCCACCGGCGTCCCCGCGTCGTCGCTGCCGAAACGGTCCTCCGCGAAGTCCACGCGGAAGCGGAAGACGTGGGCGGGGAAGAGGTCGTTCTCGGTCATCAGGCGGCCTCGTCCTCGGCCTGGGCCGCGGCGGGGGCGAGGGCGACCGAGCCGCCCTCCTCCATCGCCAGCACCACGCGGATGCGCTCCACCGGCGCGGAAGGCTGGAAGGCCACCGTGGCGATCACGCGCCCGTTGTCCAAATCGTTCTGGCTCATGGTGCTGCGGTCGCAGCGGACCTGGAACGCGTCGGCCGGCGAGGCTCCCCGGAGGGCGCCGGAGCGGAGGAGGCCCATCATCAGCCCCTCCAGCCGGTCCTCGAGCTGCGCCCACACCGCGGGCCCGGAGCTCTCGAACACCGTCGCCTCCCCCTGCCGCCGCGCCGCCTTCACGATGGCCGAGACGAGACGGTTGATGCTGGCCGGCCGGTAGCTCTCGTCCAGCGCGGTGGTCACGTCGCTGAACAGCTGGAAGCCGCCCGGCGCGTATCCGAAGATGGTCACCCGGTCCGCCAGCGACGCCGCCTCCTCGTGCGAGCCGCGGACGAGCGGCTGCGGCCGGTCGACCTGGCCGCGGCCCAGGCGCGGATAGAGGTCCCACACGTCGCCCAGGTCCTGCCCGCCCGCGCTGCGGTACGAGCCGCGGGTGAGCGCGTTGCGGGCGAGCACCCCGGCCAGCGCCCCTTCGGGCGGCTCCACCCCGTCCGGCAGGCGGCCGGAGATGGGGGTCCGCACCCACGGATAGGCCAGCTGCACGAAGGCGCTGGAGATGCCGCGCCCGCCGTCGCCCAGCCCCTCGCGCAGCCAGCGCCGCGCGAGCAGGTAGCGCAGCAGGTCGTCGCCCGCCGCGAAGCGCTCGCCCGCCTGCACCGCCACCGTGTCGGGCCGCGGGATGGGGACGGACGCCACGAGCTGCACCTCGCGCGCTCTGGCGGCCACGATCGTCCCCGCCGCCCGAACGGCGCGCGCCCAGTCGCGGAAGGCCGCGTCGTCGCACCGCGGCGCGCGGAAGCGGTGCATCACCTTGTCCGGGTCGTCCGCCGGCGGGGCGTCGTTCGCGGAGCAGTCCACGAACACCTCCTCCGGCTCCGGCGGCAGCTCCACCGCGGCGGGCGGCGCGGGGTTGGGCCGCACCGCGTCCACCAGGTCCGGCAGGCAGAGGAACGAGACGTCCGGCAGGCCGAACAGGTGCCCCATCCCCCGCCACGACCCGCGGTCCGCCGGGGACGGAGAGATCCCCGTCGAGATCCCCGGGATCAGGCGCTCCAGCTTGCCCAGCCGCAGCGCCCGCCCCGCCGTGTACCTCCACGGCTTGCCGGCGCGGACCACGTAGCAGCGCCGGCCTCCCTGCGCGAAGAACGACCGCACGGCCGCGCCCAGGTAGCTCGCGCCCAGCGTGCCCTCGGCGTCCATCACCCGCGCGTCCCAGGCGTACAGCTGGTCGAACGTCTCCCACGAATCGACGAGCACCGGCACGTCGAGCAGGGCGTTGAGCTGGCGGGCGGGCTTGCGGTATGGGCCGCGGCTCCAGCCCGCCTCGTCCAGCCAGGCGCGCACCCGCGGGGGGAGCGCGCCGGGGCGGCGGCCTGCGAAGCCCACGAACAGGGCCACGTCGGCGCGGTTGGGCGCCGGCGCGTCGTCCGGGCCCTGGCTCTCGAAGAGGATGCCGCGCATCGCCGCCTCGCCTCGCGTCGCTTACGCCGCGTCGAGCTCGAGCGCCTCGGCACTGAGCACCAGCTCCTCCATGGCCACGTCGCCGCCGCCCTTGGCCGCCAGCGTGGGGCCCGTGTACTTGAGCGGGATCACGTTGCGCAGCGTCCAGCTCTGCACGTCGGTCCCCGTCTCGTCGCGCAGGGTGATGGTGACGGTGCGCTGTGCGTTGATGCCGTTCTTGCGCACGTTGTCGATCCACGCCCACAGGTCTGCCGAGCTGACGATGCCGCGCTTGAGCGTCACGTCGGCCACCTTGTGCACGCCCGGCACCTTGCGCACGTGGTTCTCGGCGTCGTTGCCGTTGCGGTACTCGGCCACCGTGATCTCGGTGCCCAGCCCGGACACGTCCGAGAAGCCGCCCAGCGGCTCGTCGGGGCCCACGTCCCCGTTCAGGTTCACCAGGAAGTTGAAGGCGCCGTATGGGGTGATGCGGTCCGGCATGGCGGAGTCCTCCTAGAGGTCGTGTCTGGTCGATGTGAGGGGCGGGCGCCCCGCGCGGCCGGCGCGCGGGGCGTCCCCGTTGGCTCAGCTGCGGTTGTCGGCGGTCTTCTGGCCGATGCGGAAGATCACGAACTCCGCGGGCTTCAGCGCCGCCACCCCGATCAGGCAGATCAGGCGGCCGTTGTCCAGGTCGTTCTGCGTCATGGTGCTGCGGTCGCACTTGACGAAATACGCCTCCTTGGCCGAGCCGCCCAGCAGCGCCCCGTTGCGCCACTCGTTGTACAGGAACGACGAGATGGTCTCGCGCACGTTGGCCCACAGGCGCTCGCCGTTGCTCTCGAACACGGCCCACTGCGTCCCCTGGTCGATTGACCGCTCCAGGTAGTTGAAGTAGCGCCGCACGTTCACGTACTTCCACTCCGGGTCCGAGCTGACGGTGCGCGCGCCCCACACCCGGAAGCCGCGCCCCGCGAAGAAGCGCAGGCAGTTCACGCCCAGCGGGTTCAGCACCTCCTGCTGCGCGTAGTTGATGTCGGACTCGAACCGGATCGCGCTGCGCACCACCTCGTTCGCGGGCGCCTTGTGCACGCCGCGCTGCACGTCGCTGCGGGCGTACACGCCGGCCACGAAGCCGCTGGGCGGCAGGTTGATCTCGCGGGGGATGTCGTCGCGGCCCGGGCGCGCCTGCGGGTTGGAGACGGTGACCCACGGATAGTAGAGCGCCGCCTTGGTGGAGTCGATCAGGCTGCGCACCTGGCGCGCCTCGCCCACGATCTGCTCCGGCGGCGTGTCGAGCACCGCGATGCGGTACGCCCGCGGCCGCTCCACGTGCTGGATCAGCGCACCCTGGATGCCCTGCCAGTCCTCGTACGCCGAGTGGCCGGGCGCCGCCACGATGGACACGTCGTCCAGCGGCTCCATGGCCCCGAACGCCGCCTCGTACGCCGCCGTCATCGGCGGGCCGCCGTCGTCGCCGCCGGCCAGGTCCACCACCACGCGGTCCGTGCTGCCGAACAGCGCGTTGCGCAGCGCCAGGCCCGGCACCGAGCCGCTGAGCTCGAAGGCGTACATGTGCTCCAGCTGCTCCGCGCGGCGGCTGGGGCGCACGGCCAGGATGTGCCCGATCCACTGCGGGTGCGCGGGGTCGAAGCCCACGCCCTCGTACGAGCTCTGGTTGCCGTCCGCGTCGTCGGCCACCACCACCATGCTCAGGAAGTCGGCCCCGCCGGGAGGCGCCTGGTTGGGAAGCAGGCCGCCCAGCGAGAGCGCCCCGCCGCCGGCGTCCGTCCATCCCCCGCCCGCGCCGCGCAGCCAGTACTCGATCTCGGGCCCGTCGCTGCCCGTGGCCGTGGTCGTCGCCAGGCCGATGGCCGCCTGGGCCGCGCCCGCCGTGACCGCCAGCGTGGCCGCCGCGCCCGTCGCCACCGTGGTGAACCACACCTCGCCCGCGTCGTTCTGCAGCACGCGGACCCCGTGCGGGGTGAGCAGCGCGTCCAGCTCCGACGGCGTCACGTGGGCCACGTCGGCCACCGTGTTCGCCGCGTCGGCCACGTTCACGTCGGCCAGGTCCGCCGCGAAGCCGAACGCCGGGTTGGCGTGCACCTTCACCGACGCGCCCGAGCCGCGGCGCTCCGTGCCCACGCGCAGCTTGTTCGCGGTGATCTCGGCCCATCCGCCGCGGAGCTGGCTGTTCACCTCCTCCACCATCGCGGCGCGCTCCAGGTTCTGGGCCGAGAGCGTGACCGCCTGCGTCTCGCCGTCGATCTCCACCGTGAGCGTGCGCGACGCGGCGTCGCCGAAGTCGATCACCGCGTCGGGCAGCGCCGTGCCGGTCACGAAGGCGGCCTCGCCCTTGAAGTTCACGGTGGCCGGCGCGCCGCCGCTCACGGCCATCGTGAGCGACTGGCCGTCCTTGAGCGTGAACACCTGGCCCGCCGCCTTGAGCCGCGCCGGGCGTGCCGGGGCCACCGCCGCGTCGGACCCGCCGGTGCGCAGCAGCGTGCCGGGCCGGGCGTTCGCCATGGTCTGCACCGTGGCCGGCGTGGCCTGCTGGATCAGCGTGATCCGGCCGTTGCCCGCCCCGCCGGGGAAGCGCGCCACGAAGTGGAAGCTGTTGCCGGGGCCGCCCCCGGCCAGCACCGTGGGCGAGGCCGCCACGCCCCCGCTGGGCGAGCCGCCCGCCTGGAAGGCCCGCGACACGTACAGCCGCCCGCCGCCCTCGTTGAAGTACGAGCGCGCGGCGTGGGCCACGAAGTTCGGCATGCCGAACAGGTCGTCGAGGCCGCCGTAGATCCGCTGGAAGTCGGCGAAGCTGGTCACCAGCTCGGGCACGTCGCCCACGGGGCCGCGCCGCGTGGGCCCCACGAACGCCGTGGTGCTGGTGCTCACCCCCTCGATCGACTTGGCCCGGAAGCTCGTCTCTTCGACGTACACGCCTGGCGCAAGGTATTCAGGCATTGCAGGCTTCTCCTTTCGTGGCAACGATGGTCCGGGCCCGCCCGCCGTCGTGGCGGCCTGCCCGCGCGCACCCGGCGCGCACCCCTCTGGCTCCGCGGGCGCGGAGTCTCCGCTTCCCTCTTACAGCGTCCTCACCAGCACCTGGCCCGAGGCCAGGGTCACCGCCGTCGTGCGCACCGCCAGGTCCGCGCGGCGCGCCTCCAGGTCGTCGGGGTCCGGCAGCCGCCCCGCCGCCGCCGGGTCCCACACCACCTGCAGCAGCACGTCCATGGTGCTCGTCACCACCGCGCCGCCGCCCGTGGCCCACGTGGTCACCGGGATCCCCGGCACCGCCACCAGCGCCTCGCCGCGCGCGTCCGCCAGCCCGCTGGAGAGCAGCGTCCCGTCCGCCGCCTTCACGGCGCGGACGAGGGCGCCCGGCAGCGTCGTCCCCGGCGCATCTCCCGCCACCGTGGCGCGGATCACCGCCCAGCCCGGCGCGGGCCGCGCCGCCGGCGAGGGGAAGAGCCGCACCTCCACCGGCAGGAAGAGCGAGTCCGCGTGGGCCGCGTTCGCCGGCCGCGGGTCGCGCGGCAGGGAGATGCGGTGCCGCCGCGACAGGTAGCGCCCCGCGGGGTCGGCTACGTCGAACTCCACCGGCTCCGCGGCGTCCGGGTCGTACTCCGGAGCGTCGATCGTCGCCGTCGCGTCGTGCTGTCCCGGCGCGCCCGTGACCACGAAGAGGCCCTGGAGGTTGCGCGTGCCGCGGATGCCGTCGGGGAAGCCCACGCGCAGCCGGTCCAGCACGCGCAGGCCCGTCACCGCGTCCACGAAGCGGATCGCCCCCAGCACCCGCCGGTCCGCCGCCTCGGCCGTCACCGCGCCGGCCCGGACGAGTCGAACCCGAAGCGCGACGCCACGCTGGGCGCCCCCTCGGCCGCCTGCCCGCCGATGCGGACCACGCGGGCGATGTACGACACGCTCAGCCGGTAGGCGGGGTCCAGCGCGTCCCAGATGCGCATCAGGTCCTCGGTGCTCAGCTCCGCGGGGATCAGCTGGATGAAGTCGCCCGTCGTCCACTCCGCCTCGGGCGTGAGCGCCGACACGTCGAGCACGGGGTGGCGGTGCAGCTGGTCCAGCGCCCACGCCAGCAGCACGTGCTCGTCCATCGCGTTGTCGGCCCACACGCTCAGCAGGTAGTGCAGGTCCAGCGACAGCGGCGGCGAGCTGCCCGACGGGTCGTTGGCGCGCTTGGCGTTGCGCAGGTGCTCGTTCACCGTCACGCGGAACAGGTACAGCGAGATCGCCGTCCCGAAGTCCGGCTGCGAGGCCAGCTCGCCGCTGGAGAGCAGCAGGAACTCGCACGGCTGCTTCGTGTGGATCGACGCGGGAAACGAGTTCTTGAGGTAGGTGATCAGCGAGTTGCCCACCGAATGGACGGCGTTGATGTTCGCCATGCGCTCAGCCCCCGCCGCCAGTGGTGCCCGTCACTCGTCCTCCCTCTCGATGATCTCGCGCACCAGCGGACCCAGCCCGTCCAGCCCGCGGAAGTACCTCACCGACCCGCTCGCCACCTCGCGAAGCTCGCCCCGCCACTCGCCGCCCTGCCCCGCCACCTCGCGCGGCTCCGGCCAGATGCGGATGATCAGCGTGTGGGGACGCGGCGGCTCTACGGTCGTCATCGGTGCCGGGCGCGCGGGCGGCGGGTGCGTCCCGCCCGGCCCTCCGGCCCGGGACCAAGGCCGGTCCCCCGGCTCGGACCGCAATCCTAAACCCCGGGCGCCTCACCACCGCCTCACGGGCGTCACAGGAGCGACACAGAGTTTCGGGGGATGGACGGAAGACGTTGTTAGGATGGGAGATAGCCCTCACCTGGCTCGTTCCTCGCCTGTCCTCTCCCGCAGGCGGGAGAAGAGACGGGTCCACGGTGGAGCGGGCGGTGGCGGGACGAGGCGAGTTCGTGCGAGCAGGGAGGGTGGCGACTCGCGGCTGCGCCGCTGCGGTGGGACCGTGTCCGCGGAGGGACGATCCAACCGGCGGTAGGGGTGCGATTTATCGCATCCGGAATCTACCGGAATGCGAAGGCGTCCCGTCGCGCGAACATCTGCGGCGGGACGCCTTCGGTTGATCTCACTGCGGATTTGTTGGGTCGATGCAGGCTTCGATGCTCGCCCTATCCCCGCGCCTCGTGGGGAACGCCGGGCAGGGCGTCGCGGGCCTGCTCGACCTCGCGGATGAGCGTGCGCAGCTCGCCGCTCGTGGCGTCCAGCCACCGCTCCGCCGCACGCAGGCGGGCGAGAACCGTCTCCACCTGCGGCGGCATCTCATCCACCGCGTGCGACGTGGGAAGCACGAACGGCAGCGCCTGGATCGCGGGAGATGCGGTCCCCGGCGCACGCCCCACCGCCGTCGCCGAGGCGGAGCGATGCGCATCTCCCGAATCCCCGTCTCCCGGCGAAGATTTGGCGGTGACGATGCGGAGCGGGATGGGGATGCGCTGCTGGCCGCCGCGCGGGGGCGAGTGACGCGCCTCGTCCTGCGTGCGTCCGGCGGGCGGAGGCTGGAGGGTGCCAGCGCGGATGGAGTCCGCCAGCGCGGCGGTCTCGTCCATGGGCCCGATCTCCAGCTCGTGCTGGAGCAGGCGGACGCACACGTCGAACTGGCGGAGCGCGGCGGGCCGGTCGCCGGCGTACGCGAAGAAGCGCATCACGTCGCGGTGCACGTGCTCGCGCAACGGGTCGTGGCCCAGCAGCCGCTGCGCGAGCAGGCTCGCATGCAGCCAGGCCCCCCGCCCCGCGTGCCAGCGCATCAGCCGCTCCAGCGCGCCCAGGAAGCGCAGCCGCAGCCGCTCGCGCTCCACCAGGCACCAGTCGTCGTAGATGCCCTCCAGCAAGTCGCCGCGGTACAGCTCCACCGCCTCCTCCAGGACCGCCGCCGTCTCCCCGGTGAGCGCCGCGTTCGCGCCCTCGGGCACGCGGGCCAGGCGCCCCTCGAACTCGTGCACGTCCAGCCAGTGGTCCGACGCCGCGTCGAAGCCCACCTCGTCCTGCCGCACGCGGATGCACGCCTCGCCGCCGTCGCACTCCACCACCTGCCGCACGCGCCAGATGTCCGTGCGCAGGCACTTCCGCGCCGTGTGCTCCGGCCGGTCACCCCAGAAGTGGCCCATCAGCACGTCGCGGGCGTGCGGGCGGCCGCGGTGCAGCGCCAGGAACGCGAAGAGGCCGCGCGCCCGCTGCGTGGCGAACGCCGGCAGCGGCCGTCCTCCGCGGAAAAGGTCCATCCCGCCGAACAGGTGGATGCGAAGCGTGTTCATCCGTCCAGGCGTAAGCCAGGGTGTGGCCGCACGCCACCCGCGCGGGTCCGGCAGCCGCGCGGGAGGCGGCGGCTTCGGGGGCGGCGGGCGGCGGCGCGCCGGCTCGCGGGAGCACGAGCGACGGCCGCGAAAGGACGGTGGACAACGGCAAGGCGGATGCCGCGCCGTAGCAGTTTGCGTGCTCGCCGGCAAGCTGTTGATGCATAGGCCCTTCCGCCGATGCGGAGGCGAAAGGTGGCGGCTCGCGACCCGTCCATCTGCGTACCGCACGCGCCACAGGTGGGACTTTCCCGCCCCGTCCACGCCTGGCACCTTCCGAGCGCCGGGCATGTACTACTCGTGCCGGTAGCAGATGGGCATCCTCCGATTCCGGAAAGCTAAGTATAAGGTGGAACGAGGTTTGCATATAGCCGAGCCGACTTTTTCCCGAGGTGAGGATGGCCTTACGCGAATTCAAAGATTCTACCGGAACCGACTGGCTGGCGTGGGACGTGCCGCCTTTGAGACGATATCCGCAGGCGCGGGAGAGTGCCGACCGGCGCGTGCAGCCGACGCCGGGTTTTACGCCGGAGCGCAGGGTGAGCCCCGACCGGCGCGTACGCCGGGCGACGGGCCTGGAGAGCGGCTGGGTCTGCTTCCAGTCCGCCGCGGAGAAACGCAGGCTCGTGCCGCCGCCGCGCGGCTGGGACGCCTACTCCGACCGCGAGCTGGAAGGCCTCTGCCACCAGAGCACGCGCCTCGGCCGCTGACCTCGCTTACGCACGTTCGGCAGCATCACGGGTGCCCGCCGGAGCCAGGAGATAGCTCGGAAGATGCGGATCCGCCCCGCATCGCCCACGGTTTTCGGAAGATGAGCGGCGGCGGCGCATCTCGGATCGCCGGCCCCGAGCGACGGGCACCGTCCCACACGACTGGCTGCCAAGTGGTCGGATGATACGAAACCGCGGACGATGCGAAGCTCCGGATGATATAGAGCGGTCGATGGTGCGAGGCGGCGGACGGCGCTTGCCGCGGGTGACGGGCGGCGGATGGTCAAACCGGTGGCCCGGTTGTAGAGTTGGTAGCAGACGTGCCGCGGCCGGAACCGCCGGCCGCACCTCTTCCGCCCCGCCCCGTCGTGGACCAGCTCGCGCCCGCGCCTCCGCAGGCAGCACCGCCGCCCACCCGCGCGCGCACCACGCTCGCGGGCGCGCTTGCGTCCGTAGCGGGCGCTGCGGACCCGGCGGATGCGCTGGAGGACGTGCTGGCCGCGGCAGTCGACGAAACCGGCGCGGCGGCGGGCGGGCTGCTGGACTCCGCCGGGGGCATCCAGGTCTGCGCCGGCTGCGCGCCCGAGACCCTGCGCGTGCTCGCCGCCGCGGGAGGTCCGCTGGCGCCCGCGGACGGACACGAGGCGGATGGCACGCGGCTCGTCTCCATCCCCGGTGTGGAGGTGGAGTGTGGCGCCACGGCCGTCTTCGCGCTTAACCTCGCGCTCCGCTCGCGCGGCGAAGGCGCGGGCACCCTCGTCCTCCTCTTCGCGGGCGGCGCGGAACCCGGCCCGGCCGCCGTCACCGCGGCGGAGAGCCTGGGCGCGGTTGCCGCGCTGGTGATGGAGAACGCGCGGCTCTTCGAGGCCGCCCGTCTCGCCGAGCAGTCGCAGGAGCACTTCCTGGTCGCCCTCAACCACGAGCTGCGCACGCCGGCCACGGGGCTGGTGCTGGAGTCGGACCTCCTGCGCTCCGGGCTGTTGGGCGACCTGCCGCCGCGCGTGGGCGAGATGCTGCTCAAGGCCGAGTCGCACGTGGAGGAGATCATCCGCGTGCTGGAAGGGCTGCGGGAGCTGGGCAAGCTGGCCGCCCAGGCATCTCCCGAGCGCTCCGACGTGGTGGACCCGCGCGCCTTCGTGGCCGACCTGCTGCGCCGCGTGGAGCCCACCGCCAAGCGGAAGGGGCTGCGCATCTCGCTCTTCGTCCCGCCGTCGCTTCCCCCGCTGCAGACCGACCCGTCGCGCCTGGGCCGGGTGCTGCTGCACCTCTTCTCCAACGCCATCCGCTTCACGGCGCAGGGCGAGGTGGAGGTGCGGCTGGAGCGCAGCACGGTGAGCAGCGGCCTCAAGCGCGTGCCGGTGCTGGTGGCCCGCGTGCGCGACACGGGCCCCGGCATCCCCGCGGACCGGCTGGACAGCGTGTTCGAGCCGTTCACGCAAGTGGACGAGGGCGCGCGCTCGGACTCGAAGGTGCGCGGCGTGGGCCTGGGCCTGCCGCTCGCGCGGAAGCTGGCCCGCTCCCTGGGCGGCGACGTGGGCATCGCCAGCCGCGTGGGGGTGGGGACTACCGCCACCCTCACCGTTCCGTACCATCCCCGCCCCGGCGCCTGACCGGCCCGATCCGCATATCGTGCCGCGCGAGACGTTTCGATCCGCACCCGCGTTTCACCCGTACCGTATACGCCTGTACGGAAATTGATCGAAAGGAACCCTTGTGGGCCGGTGGCCCCGCCGCGATATTCTGTCACGTCACCCCGTTGCAGCCCGCACCCGGTATGCTCCGGCCTGCGGCGCTGCGGGGGATTGCGGATCGGCGGAACGGACGTAGTCCGAGCGTATCTGCCAGACGAAGGGCCTCCCGCAAGTCCCAGCCCGGCGCATCCTCTTCTCCAGAACTGACCATGACCGATACGTCCTCCACGCCGGGCGCTCCGCTCCGGCAGCCCTGGATCGCTCCGTCCGTGACCGAGCTTCCCAAGCTGAGCGAGCTGACCCTCCAGAGCGGCGCCCCCATCGACGGCGGCGGCGGCGTGGGCGGCGGCGGCACCACCGTATTCTAGCCTTCGGCCCGCCGGCGCCCCCGGCGGACCTCGCTTCACCCAGCGGCAGAGCGCCGCACCGCGACCCAGTCGCAGTGCGGCGCTCGTGCGTTCGGCCGCGAAGCGGATACGGATGCCGGGAGGATGTCGTGAGGGGAGGCGGTGCCCCCTCCCCCGCAAGCGGTAGAGGGGAGAACTGCGTACGGCGGATGGGTTTAGCTCGATAGGAATCCGTTCGAGACGGAGCCGAGCACGCCGATCCTGCGCAGACCGATCGAGCCGCTCCGCCCGTGCCCGCTTCGCGCGCAACCCTTACGCGCGCTGTAGATTAGCTCCCCTCCCCCAGGCAGTTTTGGGGG
>DASRQW010000138.1 GCA_035696245.1 Longimicrobiaceae bacterium
TTTTGTGGGGGGGGGGGGGGGGGGGGGGCCCCTCGCTTCCGCGACGACCCTATCCGCCGTCGCGCCCCAGCGCCACGACGATCGCGAACTCCTCCGCCGTGACCGGCTGGACGGAGAGGCGGCTCTTGTTGTTGACGGGCATCTTCTCCAGGCCTGGTGTGGAGGCGAGGACGCCGAGCGGCACCAGGGCCGGGAACCTCTCCTGGAAGGCGATGTCGACCATGAACCAGCGCGGGTCTTCGTCGCTCGCCTTGGGGTCGAAGTAGTCGCTCTTGGGGTCGCGGGCGGTGGGGTCCGGGTAGCCCTCGCGCACGACGGTGGCCAGGCCCGCCACGCCCGGCGGGTCGGCGTTGCTGTGGTAGAAGAGCACGCCGTCGCCGGGCTTCATGTCGTCGCGCATGAAGTTGCGGGCCTGGTAGTTCCGCACGCCGTTCCAGAACGTCTGCCCGTCCCGCCGCAGGTCGTCGATGGAGTACGCGCCCGGCTCGCTCTTCATCAACCAGAATCTCGCCATTCCGCCGTCTTTCGGTGAAGCCCGTGGAGCGCGCCCGCCGCGCCGCTCCGGCGGCACATCATGGCGCCGCCCTCCGTCCGGATCAAGGGGCAGACCTCTCCGTATCGACCCCGTCGATGATCAACGAGCCGTCGGCGGATACGCGCTTCGAGGGGTGCGAACTGGACGGTGTGGACGGCTATGCCTACGTTTGAAGCTGTTCCGGAAGCCGAGTTTGTGGCACATGTCTGGAAATATGCGTCTGCGTAGCGGCCCGAAGGTGGCGCGGATTCGCCGGGCGGCATACGTTCCGTTCACACTCCCGTCCCACGCTATGAAACGAACCGGCACTCCCGATCTTGGAGACCCGCATGAAGACCGTACGCCTCGTTCTTGCCGCAGCAGCCGTGGCCGCACTCGCGGCCTGTAACGCCACCCCCACCGCGCCGTCGGCCGTGCGGAGCGGCGCCGCCCGCGACGCGGGCAGCGTAGCCCCGTCCGTGTCGGACACCACGAGCCTGGACCTGGGCCAGCTCGGCTCGGGCAACGTGATCCAGCCGGCCTCGAACTAGCCCGCGTCACCCGCCCTGCCGCCGCGTCCCGGCGGCAGGGCGCGCGGATTCGGCCAGCGGCGCGCACGCCCGTCCCCGGCCGCCGTCCGTCCGGCATCTTCCGCATCCCCCGCCGTGCTCCGGCGCGCTCACCCGGTTTCCGGGCGGGCCGCCGGCGCGGCGGGGGTGTTCGCATCTCCCGCGGGTGCGTTATCTTTCCCGCCTCATCGTGCCGCCTGCCCCCGGCCCCGCATCTCCCGCCCGCACCGTTCCGCATCGTCCAGATGACCGCCAGCACCGCCCTGCGCGACGCGTGGATCACGCGCCCCACGCCGAAGCCCAACGCCCATTTCCGCCTGCTGTGCATCCCGCACGCGGGCGGCGGCGCGTCCGCGTTCCGCGGGTGGGGCGACGCGATGCCGCCGCAGGTGGAAGTGTGCCCGGTGCAGCAGCCCGGCCGCGAGCAGCGCATGGGCGAGCCGCCCATCGACCGCGTGGAGCCGCTGGTGCGGCAGCTGGCAGATGCGGTGCTCGCCGGGCCGGACCTGCCGTTCGCGGTGTTCGGCCACAGCAACGGCGCGCTCATCGGCTTCGAGCTCGCGCGCGAGCTGCGGCGCAGGGGCGAGCACGGGCCGGTGCAGCTCTTCGCCTCGGGCCGCCGCGCGCCGGACGTGCAGTCGACGCGCCCCGTCGTGTACGACAAGCCGGACGACGAGTTCATCGCCGAGCTGCGCGAGCTGGGCGGCACGCCGCAGGAGGTGCTGGAGCACCCGGAGCTGATGCGCATCCTCCTCCCGCTTCTCCGCGCGGACGTGGCGCTCAACGAGACGTACGTCTATCGCGACGAGCCGCCGCTGGAGTGCCCGATCACGGCATACGGCGGGCTGGCGGACCTGAAGGCCACGCGCGAGGAGACCGACGCCTGGCGCCGGCACACCGCGGCGGTGTTCACCGCGCGCTACTTCCCCGGCGACCACTTCTTCGTCTTCTCCCACCGCGACCTGGTGCTGCGGACGCTCGCGCAGGACCTGCACGACCTGCTCGTCCGCGGCGGCGGGTACTGACCCTCGGGAACGGTCCGCCGCCGTTCGCCCCCTGTCGGCAAAGGATTGCGCGGACTCCCGCGCCGCGGCCCGGCCCTTTTCTGCTGCCGTTGCCGCGTAACTCCGCGGCACTGCTCGCACGTTGCAGCGGAAGGATCCGCGAGCGGCACAGCCTACTACATTTTCAGACTATTTTGTTTTAGATTTGGGGCCCGCCGTGCCTGCCCGGACACTGCTCCAAAGGAGCGGATCAGCGGCAGGCCGGCTGTCCGTCTTCTCCCGTCCCGGTCTCGGTCGTAGTTCGGCCGACGCGACCTCGCGGACCGTCGCCGGCCGGAGGGCGGGAGATGCGGACCGGCGGGAAGCGGGACGGCAGGACGACGATGTGACCCGCGGAGCGCCGCGGGAGCAGGGACCACCCCGAAGTGATCAAGGCGGATGAGCGACCTTCTGAAGCGGCTGGCCGAGCTGTCCCCCGAGAAGCGGCGCCTGCTGGAGCTGCGCCTGCAGATGGCGAAGACCGAGGCCGCGGGCCCGGCCATGCGCCCGCGTGCACGTGAAGGCAACACCTTCCCGCTCTCGTTCGCGCAGCAGCGCCTGTGGCTGGTGGACGAGCTGGAGCCGGGCAGCGGGTCGTACAACATCCCCCTCCCGGTCCGCATGCGCGGCCCCCTGCGCGCGGACGCTCTGGAGCGCACGCTAGACGCGCTGCGCGAGCGGCACGAGTCGCTGCGCACCACCCTCGCGGCCACCGGCGGCGAGCCGGTGCAGGTCGTCCATCCCCACGCCCACACGCCGCTCCCGGTCGTCGACCTCTCCGCGCTGCCGGCGGAGGAGCGCGACGCACGCGCGGCGGCGCTGCTGCACGACGACGCGAACACCGGGTTCGACCTGCGCGAGGGGCCGCTCTTCCGCGCGTCGCTGCTCCGCCTCGGCGCGGAAGACCACCTGCTGCTGCTCAACATGCACCACATCGTCAGCGACGGGTGGAGCATGGGGGTGCTCACGCGCGAGCTGGGCGAGCTGTACGCCGCGTTCGCCGAGGGGCGGCCCAACCCGCTGGCGCCGCTGCCGGTTCAGTACGCCGACTTCGCGCTCTGGCAGCGCGAGCACCTGCGCGGCGAGGTGCTGGAGCGCGACCTGGCGTTCTGGCGCGAGCGGCTGGCCGGCGCGCCGCCCGTGCTGGAGCTGCCGACGGACCGCGCGCGCCCGTCGGTGGAGAGCCACCGCGGGGCCACGTACCACTTCGGCCTCTCGCCGGAGCTCACGGGCCGCATCCGCGACCTGGTGCGCGAGGAGGGCTCCACGCTCTTCGCCACGCTGCTGGGCGGGCTCAAGGCGGTGCTGGGCCGCCACGCGGGGCAGGACGACGTGGTGGTCGGCACCCCCGTCGCCAACCGGTCGCGCGCGCAGATCGAGGGGCTGATCGGCTTCTTCGTGAACACGCTGGCGCTGCGGACGGACCTGTCCGGCGACCCCACGTTCCGCGAGCTGGTGCGGCGCGAGAAGGAGGGCGCGCTGAGCGCCTTCTCGCACCAGGACCTGCCGTTCGAGCGGGTGGTGGAGGAGCTGAAGGTGGAGCGCGACCTGAGCCGGAACCCCGTGTTCCAGGCCGTCTTCGTGCTCCAGAACGCGCCGGGCGACGAGCTGGACCTGGCCGGCGTGCACATCGAGCCGGAGCCGTTCGAGTACGTGGCGGCCAAGTTCGACCTCACGCTCACCATGCAGGAGACGGCGGAGGGCGGCGTGGCCGGGGCGATGGAGTACGCCACCGACCTCTTCGACCCGTCCACCGTCGAGCGGCTGACGGAGCACTTCGTCCGCCTGCTCGACGCGGCCACGGCGGATCCCGACCGGCGGCTCTCCGAGCTGGCGATGCTGGGCGAGGACGAGCGCGAGCGCGTGGTCCGCGGCTGGAACGCGACGGAGTCCGACTATCCCCGCGACAGCCACATCGCCGCCGTTTTCGCGGAAACCGCGGCTCTCCATGCGGATGCAGTCGCGCTGACGGCGGACGGCGAGGGGATGACGTACGCGGAGCTGGACGCGCGCTCCAGCCGGCTCGCCCGCCATCTCCAGGCAGCCGGCGTGGCCCCCGGCGGCCGCGTGGGGCTGTCGATGGAGCGCTCGGCGGACCTGATCGTCTCGCTGCTCGCCATCGTGAAGGCTGGCGGCGCGTACGTGCCGCTCGACCCCGCGTACCCGGCGGAACGCCTGGCGTGGATGCTGGAGGATTCCGCCGTCGCCGTCCTCATCGTCCCGGAGACGGTGCCCGAGGCGCTGTCGTCGTTCGCCGGCACCGTCGTCTCGCTCGCCAACGACCGCGGGCGCATCGACGCGCAGGACTCCGCATCTCCCGAAGTTGCCGTGCCGGCGGACTCGGCGGCGTACGTCGTCTACACCTCCGGCTCCACGGGCCGGCCCAAGGGCGTCGTGGTCCCGCACCGCGCGGTGCTGCGGCTGGTGCGCGGCAACGACTTCGCGCGGCTGGGGCCGGACGAGGTCTTCCTCCAGCTCGCCCCCGTGGCGTTCGACGCGTCGACGCTGGAAGTGTGGGGCCCGCTGCTGAACGGCTCGCGCATCGCCGTCTTCCCGCCGCACACGCCGTCGCTGGAGGAGCTGGGCGGCTTCCTGCTGCGCGAGGGCGTGACCACGGCGTGGCTGACGTCGGGCCTCTTCCACCAGATGGTGGACGGGAACCCGGAGGGCCTGGCCGGCGTGCGGCAGCTCATGACCGGCGGCGACGTCGTCTCCATCCCGCACGTGCGCCGGGCCATGCAGGCGCTGCCCGGCCTGCGCCTGTGCAACATGTACGGGCCCACCGAGAACACCACGTTCACCACCTTCCACGTCCTGGGCGCGGCCGACGTGGAGCGCGCGAGCCTGCCCATCGGCCGGCCCATCCGCAACACGCGCGTCTACGTGCTGGACACGGCGATGCGGCCCGTCCCGGTGGGCGTGCCCGGCGAGCTGTACATCGGCGGAGACGGGCTGGCGCACGGGTATCTCAACCGTCCCGAGCTGACGGCCGAGAAGTTCGTGGCCGACCCGTTTTCGGCTTCGGGAGATGCGCGGCTGTACCGCAGCGGCGACCGCGTGCGCTGGCTGGAGGACGGCACGCTCGAGTTCCTGGGCCGCATCGACGAGCAGGTGAAGATCCGCGGCTTCCGCATCGAGCTGGGCGAGGTGGAGGCGGCCCTGTGCGCCCACCCCGGCGTGCGCGAGGCGTCGGTCATCGCCCGCGAGGACGGGCCCGGCGGCAAGCGCCTCGTGGCCTACGTCGTGCCCTCGACCGACGAGGCGCGCGCGCCCGGCGCCCTGCGCGCGTTCGTGCAGCGTAGCCTGCCGGACTACATGGTGCCCAGCGCCTTCGTGGCGATGGACGCGCTGCCGCTCACCGCGAACGGCAAGGTGGACCGCCGCGCGCTGCCCGCGCCCGACGGCGCCGTGGCCGAGGACGACGTGGTCGCCCCGCGTGGGCCGGTGGAGGAGATGCTGGCCGGCGTGTGGGCCGAGGTGCTGCGCGCGGACCGGGTGAGCGCCACCGCCAACTTCTTCGAGATGGGCGGCCACTCGCTGCTGGCCACGCAGGTCGTGTCCCGCATCCGCCAGGTCTTCCGCGTGGAGCTGCCGCTGCGCGCGCTGTTCGAGGCGCCCACGGTCCGCGACCTGGCGCTGCGCGTGGAGCAGGCGCGGGCGAGCGGCGAAGAGGACGTGCCGCCCATCGTGGCCGAGCCGCGCGAGGGCGCGGTGCCGCTGTCGTTCTCGCAGGAGCGGCTCTGGTTCCTGGACCAGCTGGAGCCCGGCGGCAGCGTGTACAACATGCCGCTGGTGATCGACCTGGCCGGACCGGTGGACGTGCCCGCGCTTGAGAGCGCGCTGGGCGACGTGGTGCGCCGCCATGAGGCGCTGCGCAGCACCTTCGCGGAGGTGGGCGGGCAGCCGGTGCAGATGATCTCGCCGGCAGACGTCTTCCACCTCCCGGTCGTGCCGCTGGACGGCATCCCCGACGTCTACCGCGAGGGCGAGGTCGAAAGGCTGGTCTCGGAGGAAGCGCGCCTGCCGTTCGACCTGGAGCGCGGGCCGCTCGTCCGCGCCCGCCTGCTGCGGGTGGAGGACGAGAAGCACGTGCTGCTGCTGACGATGCACCACATCGTCTCCGACGGCTGGTCGCTGGGCATCATCTTCCGGGAGATGACGGCGCTGTACGCGGCGCGGCTGGCCGGGGAAGATGCGCATCTCCCGCCCCCGGCCGTGCAGTACGGCGACTTCGCCGTCTGGCAGCGGCGCCACGTGGCGGGCGAGCGGCTGGAGCGGCAGATCGGCTACTGGCGCGAGCGGCTGAAGGGTGCGCCGGCCACGCTGGAGCTGCCCACGGACCATCCGCGGCCGCCCACGCAGAGCTTCCGCGGCGACGTGCACACCTTCGCGATCCCGGCCGAGCTGGCCGCGCAGGTGCGCGAGCTGAGTCGCCGCGAGGGCGCCACGCTGTTCATGACGCTGCTGGCCGCCTTCCAGGTCCTGCTCGCCCGCTACGCGCGGCAGACGGACGTGGTGGTCGGCTCGCCCATCGCCGGGCGCAACCGGGCGGAGGTGGAAGGGCTCGTCGGCTTCTTCGTCAACACGCTGGCCCTGCGCGGCGACCTTTCCGCCGACCCCGGCTTCCGCGACCTCGTGGCGCAGGCGCGGGAGACGACGCTGGGCGCGTACACGCACCAGGACCTGCCGTTCGAGAAGCTGGTGGAAGAGGTGGGCGTGGAGCGCAGCCAGAGCTACACGCCGATCTTCCAGGTGATGTTCGCCCTCCAGAACGCCCCCGCGGGCGAGCTGGAGCTGTCCGGCGTGCATCTCTCCCCCCGCCGGGTGGACCGCGGCACGTCCAAGTTCGACCTGACGCTGGACTTGCAGGAGGCCGGCGACGAGATCCTGGCAACCTTCGAGTACGCCCTGGACCTGTTCGACCCCGCGACCATCGAGCGGATGGGCGGGCACTTCCGCACGCTCCTCGGCGGCCTCGTCGCCGAGCCGGACCGCCCGGTCTCCACCGTCGAGATCCTTTCGGACGATGAAGAGCGGCTGGTGGTGCACGGCTGGAACGGGCAGACGCGCCGTGCGGACTACCGGCGCGACGTGACGATGCACGGCCTGTTCGAGGCGCAGGCGGAGCGCACGCCCGACGCGGCCGCCGTCGTCTTCGCGGACGAGACGCTGACGTACGCGGAGCTGAACGACCGCGCCAACCGCCTCGCGCACTACCTCCGCCGCCGCGGCGTGGGGCCGGAGGTGCGCGTCGGCATCCTGATGGAGCGCTCGGCCGAGCTGATCGTGGCGATGTACGGCGTGCTGAAGGCGGGCGCGGCGTACGTGCCGCTCGATCCGGCGTACCCGGCGGAGCGCGTGGCCTTCATGCTGGAGGACACGGCCGTCCCGGTGCTCATCACGCAGGAGCGCCTGGTCGCCAAGCTTCCGGAGACGGCGGCCGAGGTGCTGCCGCTGGACGCGAACTGGGAGACCGTGGCACGCGAGAGCGGCGAGAACCCGGAGCCGCTCGCGCTGCCGGAGAACCTGGCGTACCTCATCTACACCTCCGGCTCCACCGGCCGGCCCAAGGGCGTGCAGCTGGAGCACCGCGGCGCCGCCATCGTGCTCCAGTGGATGCGCGACGAGCTGTCGGACGACCTCCGCGCCTCCGTGCTGGCGTCCACCTCCGTCTGCTTCGACGTGTCGATCGCGGAGATCTTCGGGACGCTGAGCTGGGGCGGGAAGATCGTCGTCGTCAAGAACGCGCTGTCGCTCGCCAACCTGCCCGAGGGGCAGGAGGTGTTCATGGCGAGCATGGTGCCCAGCGCCGCGGCCGAGCTGCTGCGGATGCACGCGATCCCGGCCACGCTGCGCAGCATGAACCTGGGCGGCGAGCCGGTGAAGCCGTCGCTCTCGGCCGACCTGTACGGCACGGGCCACATCGAGCAGGTTATCAACCTGTACGGCCCGTCGGAAGACACGACGTACACGACGTACCTCGTCATCCCGCGCGGGACCTCGCGGATGACCGTGGGCCGTCCCGTCGCGAACACGCAGATCCACATCCTGGACCGGCACTTCCGCCCGTGCCCCGTGGGCGTGCCCGGCGAGCTGTACATCGGCGGGCACGGGGTGACGCGCGGCTACCACGCGCGGCCGGGGATGACGGCGGAGAAGTATCTCCCGAATCCTTACGGCGACACGCCGGGCGAGCGGATGTACCGCACGGGAGACCTGGCCCGGTATCTACCCGATGGAGAGATCGAGTATCTGGGACGTCTCGACCACCAGATCAAGATTCGCGGCCACCGCGTGGAGATCGGCGAGGTGGAGGCGGTGCTGGCCCAGTTCCCCGGGCTGGAGGAGAGCGCCGTCGTGGTCCGCGAGGACGCGCCGGGCGTCGCCCGCCTGGTCGCGTACTACGTGCCCGCTGGCGCCGCACCCACGGTGAGCGCGCTGCGCATGCACGTGCGCGAGCGGCTGCCGGAGTACATGGTGCCGGCCGCGTGGGTGCGCCTGGCGGCCATGCCGCACACGCCCAACGGCAAGGTGGACCGCCGCTCGCTCCCCGCGCCCGACGCGCCGGAGAGCGAGCACGCGTACGTGGCCCCGCGCACGCCGTCCGAGCAGGTGCTCGCCTCGGTGTGGGCCGAGGTGCTGGGGATGGAGAAGGTGGGGCTGCGCGATAGTTTCTTCGAGCTGGGCGGGCACTCGCTGCTCGCCACGCAGGTGATGTCGCGCATCCGCGAGGCCATGCAGGTGGAGCTGCCGCTACGCGCGCTGTTCGACGCGCCCACGGTGGAGGGGCTGGCCGAGCGCGTGGACGCCGCGCGCCGCGAGGCCCGCGGCCTGCCCGAGCTGCCCATCGTTCCCGTGCCGCGCGAGGGGGAGCTGCCGCTGTCGTTCGCGCAGGAGCGGCTGTGGTTCCTGGACCGCATGCAGGGCGGCAGCGCCGTCTACAACATGCCGTTCTCCGTGCACCTGGTCGGCGCGCTGGACGTGGACGCGCTGCGCGGCGCCCTCTCCGCCGTGGCGGAGCGGCACGAGACGCTGCGGACCACCTTCGGGCGCGGTGCCAGCGGCGCCGTGCAGGTCATCCATCCCCCGTCGGAGGTCGCCCTGCGGGTCGAGGACTTCACCGTCCTCCCCTCCACCGACCGCCACACGGCGGCGGAGCGCCTGTCCGACGAGGAGGCGTCGACGCCGTTCGACCTCGCGACCGGGCCGCTGCTGCGCGCCCGCCTGGTGAAGCTGGGCGACGAGGAGCACATGCTCGCGCTCACCATGCACCACATCGTCAGCGACGGGTGGAGCCTGGGCATCTTCTTCCGCGACCTGGTGGGGACCTACCGCGCCTTCGCGGACGGCGAGGGCTCTCCCCTCTCCCCGCTGGGCGTGCAGTACGCGGACTTCGCCGTGTGGCAGCGCAACTGGCTGCAGGGCGAGACGCTGGAGCGGCAGCTCGGCTACTGGCGCGACAAGCTGGCGGGCGTGCAGACGCTCGACCTCCCGACCGACCGGCCGCGTCCCGCCGTGCAGAGCCACCGCGGCGACCGCTACGCCTTCGGCATCTCGCAGGAGCTCGCGGCCGACCTGGAGGCGCTGAGCCGGCGCGAGGGCGTGACGCTGTTCATGACCCTGCTGACGGCGTTCAAGATCCTGCTCTTCCGCTACGCGGGGCAGGAGGACGTGGTGGTCGGCTCCCCCATCGCCGGGCGCAACCGCGCGGAGCTGGAGGAGATGGTGGGCTTCTTCGTGAACACGCTGGGGCTTCGGACGGACATGTCCGGCGACCCGGAGTTCGTGGAGCTGCTGCGCCGCGTTCGCGAGACCACCCTGGACGCTTACGCGCACCAGGACCTGCCGTTCGAGCGGCTGGTGGAGGAGATGAAGGTGGAGCGCAGCCTGGCGCGGCACCCCATCTTCCAGGTCTCGTTCTCCCTCCAGAACGCTCCCGTGGGCGCCCCGGAGACGCCCGGCCTGCGCATGCAGGTGGACGAGGGCGACAGCCACACCACCAAGTTCGACCTCACCCTGGGCCTCACCCAGGCGCAGGACGCGCTGTTCGGCGCCGTCGAGTATTCCACCGACCTGTTCGACAAGGCGACCATCGAGCGCATGACGGACCAGTACCGCGTGCTGCTCACCGGCATCGTCGCCGGGCCCAACCGGCGCCTCTCCGAGCTGCCGCGGCTGCTGGACGAGACGGAGCGCCACCGCGTGCTGGTGGAGTGGAACCGCACCGGCCACGACGTGCCGGCCGAGCCCGTCCACCGCCTCTTCGCCGCCCAGGCGCGGCGGACGCCGGACGCGACCGCGCTGGTCTTCGAGGGCGAGACGATCTCGTTCGCGGAGCTGGACGCGCGGGCGAACAAGCTCGCGCACTTCCTCATCCGGCGCGGCGTGGGGCTGGAGACGCGCGTGGCGCTGCACCTGGACCGCTCGCCGGCCATGGTGGTGGCGATGCTCGCCGTCTTCAAGGCAGGCGCGGCGTACGTGCCGCTCGACCCCGCCTACCCGGCCGATCGTCTCCAGTACATGCTGGAGGATGCGGACATCTCGCTCCTCCTCACCCACACCGCGCTGCGCGGCCAGCTCCCGGCGCACGCGGTCGGCACCGTCGCGCTCGATGCGGTGGCGGCCGAGATCGACGCGATGCCGTCGGACGATCCGTCGGTAGATGTCGATGCGGACACGCTCGCGTACGTCATCTACACGTCCGGATCGACAGGGCGGCCCAAGGGCGTGATGGTCACGCACCGCGGCATCCCCAACCTCACCGCCGCGCAGCGCGAGCTGTTCGACGTGCGGCCGGACGGGCGCGTGCTCCAGTTCGCCTCGTTCAGCTTCGACGCGGCGGTGTCCGAAGTCTTCTCCACGCTGCTGGCGGGCGCCGCGCTCGTCCTCGCCCCCCGCGCCAAGCTGATGCCCGGCGCGGGGTTGGAAAAGACGCTGCGCGACAACGCCGTCACCGGCGTCACGCTCCCGCCCTCCGTGCTGGCGGCGCTGCACGAGCGGGAGCTTCCCGCGCTGCGCACGGTGATCGCCGCGGGCGAGGCGTGCAGCGCGGAGATCGTGGCGCGCTGGGCGGACGGGCGGCGCTTCTGCAACGCGTACGGGCCGACCGAGACCACGGTGGGCGCCGCCATCGCGGTGTGCACGCCGGACTCGCGGCGGCCGCCCATCGGCCCTCCGCTATGGAACACGCGCGCTTTCGTGCTCGACACCGAGATGCTGCCGGTGTCCATCGGCGTGGCGGGCGAGCTGTACGTGGGCGGCACCGGCGTGGCGCGCGGCTACCACGGCCAGCCCGGCCTCACCGCCGAGCGCTTCGTGCCCGACCCGTTCTCGGGAGATGGCGCGCGGCTGTACCGCACGGGCGACCGCGTGCGCTGGCGGCGCGACGGCGAGATGGAGTTCCTGGGCCGCATGGACGAGCAGATCAAGATCCGCGGCTTCCGCATCGAGCCCGGCGAGGTGGAGTCGCTGCTCACCGCCTTCCCCGGCGTGCGCCACGCGCTGGTGATGGCGCGCGAGGACGTGCCCGGCAGCCCGCGCCTGGTGGCGTACGTGGCCGCTCCGGGAACGGACGCGCCCAGCCAGTCCAAGCTCCGCGCGCACCTCAAGGAGCGCATGCCGGACTACATGGTCCCCTCGGCCTTCATCGTCATGGACGACTTCCCGCTCAGCCCCAACGGCAAGGTGGACCGCCGCGCCCTGCCCGCGCCCGACGACGTGGGCGGCGATGGCTTCGTGGCGCCGCAGGGCGAGATGGAGCGTACCATCGCCGGCGTGTGGCAGGAGATGCTGCACCTCAAGTCGGTGGGCGTGAACGACAACTTCTTCGAGATCGGCGGCCACTCGCTGCTGCTCACGCAGATGCACGAGCGCCTGCGGGAGGTGCTTGGGCGCGACGTGTCGATGATCGACCTCTTCCAGTACCCGACCGTCAGCACCCTCGCCCAGCACCTCGCCCCCGCGGCGGACGGCGATGCGGCCGAGGTCCCGCAAGCCGGCAAGGACCGCGGCTCCGCCCGCCGCGCGATGCTCAAGCGCAAGCGGTAAGCGGGCGGACGTCGGGAGATGTGAAGTGGGCGATGGTGCCGATGGCGTGATATCGGCGCGGCGGCATCGCCTGGCGGTTGAAACCGCGGCAACGACTGCGCAAAGTCCGCCTTCGCGGACTTACCCCGGTGCTTCTTCGCGCGGGTAGCTTCG
>DASRQW010000139.1 GCA_035696245.1 Longimicrobiaceae bacterium
GGGGTGCAGAGCATCTCGGCGAGCATGGAGCGAATTACCGGAATCCGACGACAGGGGAGCTACTGAACCGTGGACACTAATCCCTTTCTCCTTCGCGTTCGTGCGGTTGTCGATGCGGCACGCCCTTTGGGCGTGCAAACACTCGCGAACGGGACAAAGCTCGTTGGGCACGTACCCCACGTTGCTCCCGAGGCATGGTTGCACGTTGTCTTTCCAGCGCTTTCCGAGCCGGAGCTCGTGTCGCTTAAGACGAGCCTGGGAGGACCACTGCCGGAGGACTATCGGAACTTCCTCCGGCAGATGAACGGAATAAGGCTTTTCTCCGGAGCGCTCACCATTGACGGTTTGCGGAAGAGTTACGAACGAACCGGAGAGGCCGTATGGCAGCCGTTCGACGTAGTCGACCTGAATACGTTGGAGCGCCCGCAGGGCGCCAAACCAACTGACTTCTTCATTGGTGGGTACGATTGGGACGGATCAGTATTGTGCGTTGATACTGGTAGCGGTGAGACCTGGCGGCGTGATCGAGACGGGTTCCCTTCTCTGAACCGTTGGCCGAGCCTTTTTCATATGCTCGCCGATGAGACCGAGAGATTGGCCGGGCACTTCGATGCAGAAGGCAAGGAGATCAACCCATCGATACCTACCACGCCACCGTCGGATGCTTGACACATTCCCCGATTGGCAGGGGCGGGTGCGCAGAGCGAATCGGTGTCCGGTGGAGGGTCAGGAGCGATGAGCACGGTGGGCCGTCAGCCGGACGGCTCCCCTTCATCCACCAGTCGCCCCCGGGCGGGCCAGGTGGACAGCGTCTGGCGCGGCGGCGAAGGCCCGGGGGGAGCGCCCGCAGCGGATCGCGTACGACGCCGTGCTGCGCGACCTGGCGTCCACGACCAGCCCGCTCGGCCGTGTCGCCTCGTACACGGCGGACCGGATCGGCCGGGACAGAGGCGGTTCACCACGTGAACCCTCTTGCAGGACATCCTGGCTCAGCCGCAAAGGCCATCTTCCCTCTTCGCGGTCTACCGGCGTCCATACACAGCGGGGCATGGAACCTCCGCGCCTTTGTCGCCCGTTGCTAATGCGGCGGCACACGCGAACCTGATTCGCTTGGAGGCCGGGGTGCGATTGTTGTGGAACCCGTATATGGTCGCACTTCGGGGAGCTGCCAGCGCATCCGCAGTCGCTAGATTCCAAGGAGCGTCAAGATGGGTCGTCGTACGTGGCTCTCGGAACTCCGCGCCACCTCCCCGCGTCAGGTTCAACGCCGCGTGGACGCGATTGCAGAACGAATCGCATCACTCTCGTCGGAGGAGGCGCGAACGGCTGTGGAGAAGCTTTTTCTCAGCGGGTCGTTGTTTCGGTGTTTCCGGGCCCCACCTTCTCCGGAGGAAGCAGACATAGTCGCAGCGCTCCACGGATCAGCACGGGAGCTGTTCTTGGAGTACCGATCCGTCGAGACAAACAGCATTCGGCTGCACCGTGGGGATATCCGCCCGTACCCTCGTGGCCTCGGTCTCATCGCCATAGGCGAGGACTTGGAGCACGCGATTGTGGTGGTCGAGCAGACGACTGGCTCACTCGCGGTCATTGAGGACGATGGGCAGCCCAATCCGGATCTCAGCGACTCCTATCCCTCTATCTGGCATTACTTGCTCTTCATTGCAGAAACAAGCGAACGGTGACGTTGCTTTCCGGCGACGGTGACGACCGCGATGGAAGAAGAATGGGGGGCAGCGATTCCTTTTGGGAAAGGTACTGACGCTGCTACCAGAGAGTTCGTTCTCGCGGCTGCTCGCGTGATCTATCGGAACCACCCAGTGATCCTCACCGCCTTGGGCTTGAGGTAACCGTAGCATGCGAATTACCCACCACATCAGTCTGGCGGTGGACGCTGAACTGGAGCTGCGATTTCGCGCTCTCGGTCTGGACGTCGGTCAAGGGTTTGCGACGTTCGATGTGGACGAAGCGAATCCGAACTGGGAAGCGATCGCGCGAATTGTCGCAGAGCATCTCGCCGTTCACCTAGTCTTTACGACTTTTACCCCGGCGGAACTGCGGGCGGCTGAATTCGTGAAGATTGGACCGGATTGGCATCATGGTTATCCGCAGCCGGAGGATACGTATCGGGAGGTGACGTATGACCTTAGAGACTACTGTGAGCAGTGCGGGATCGGGGGAGTCCAGAAAGCTCCGTTCCGCATGAAGAGTGAGCCGAAGTGGGGGAAGCGGAGCCTCCTACAACTCAACTGGGTGTTCGACGAATACTTCGTCGAACCTTCGGCGTGGGAGACAGTGCTGAAGCCCTTGGGTATTGAGACCCAGCCCGTGCTCCATCACCGGACGGGCAAGCCGCTCGACACCGTCCTTCAGCTCACCATACCGAAGGTCGCGGATGCTGGACTGAAGCTCGGCGATCATCCTCACACCTGGTGTACGCGCTGTGAGCGGAAGAAGTACCTGCCCTTCACTCGTGGGTGCTTCCCTTCGTTCGCTTCGGATTCGCCTTCTGCTCCGATCGCGAAGACGCAGGAGTGGTTTGGGTCCGGAGCCTCAGCGTCGCGAGCGGTCGTGATTTCAAAGAGCGTTTACGCAGCTCTTTCGTCGAATCGCCTGCGGGGGTGTACCTACTCACCGCTGTGTGAGTAGCTCGAGCCACCGGCAGTGCAGCGGCGAGTCGACGAGGGAAACCGCTTGGCATTTCGCATCCCACCATCCGGCATTACCTGCTCTTCAGAGCCGAAGCGAGCAGTATGAGCGCCTGGCGCGACGGCGGGAAGACTCTTCGGGCGGATCCCCTAACGGCGTGCCTGCCGCGCCGACACCGAATCCGCGAGGGCCCTCCGTGCGGCGATGTACGTCCGGGCGCGGAGGCCCCGGAGCTCGGCGATGGCGCTGTCGTGCTCAGCGGACTGCAGGTCGCGCACCTCCGCGAGACGAATGAGCCCGTCGTACCGCGACAGGAGGTTGTCCAGCGCGATGGCTTCTTCCGCAGCACCCGGTGCACGCTCAACCGCAGGCGGGATCGGGATACCAGGCGCCGGCTCCGCTGACGGCGTCCCCAGCGACGCCATGCGGCGCGGCGCGGCCGGTGCTCCGTGCGGTCGCGTGCCAAGGATCACCAGGGTCAGCACGAACAGCCCGCCGACCACCATGCGGTGCCCGCCCGCCCGGAGAAGGGCCTGGACGAGAGCCGGCAGGTTCCGCGGGGGAGCTGGGGGATCGGGTGTGGGGTCGCTCACGGTCGAGGCGCTCAAGCGCGGTCCGGTGGGAATGGGTGATCGGCGCGGCCCCGGCCGGGCACCGCCGCCGGGCGCAGGCGCGGGACGGTGTGGAGCAGCGCGGACGGGACACGGGCGAGGTGCCCGAGGCTCTCGAAGTCGCGCCACACGGCAACGGTCAGCCGTGCGCCTCCGTCCCGCTCCGGCGGGTTGTGGGCGACGACCACACCGCGGTCGCGTTCCGTCCAGGCGACCCGGTCGCCGGTGTCCAGCGGCGGCTTCCTCACGTCCATCTCTCAGGCGGCCAGGGGCAGGAGCGGAGCGGGGGTGCTCTCCCCCGTGGTACCCCGGCCGTCCCCGACGGGGCTGGCCGCCATCATCTGCGCCCACTGCTCGGGATCAACGGGGATCGGCTGCGTCGTGCCCTCCGCGAGGTTGAGGAAGAGCCCGTGGTGGCTCAGCTCGCCATGCCGGAAGAGCTGCCCCAGCAGGTACAGCATGTGGTACGCGAGAACGTGGTTGGTGAACGGCGCCTGGCGGGTCAGGGCTTCCGCCGCCGAGCACGAAGGGCCCGCCTCCTCCGGCCCCGGCGCGACCACGTCGGGGAGCAGCTCCGCGACGGTGGGAAGGCGCATCCCGCCTCCGCTCCCGCGCGGCTCGCCCAGCACGACCTGCCCGAAGTCGTTCCCGTTCCCCGCGTCCAGCCAGTACAACACGCTCCACGACCGCCGCGACGACTCCGCCAGCATGGCGCGGGCGGCGCGGCTGTCGACGCAGCCGACCACGATCTGGTAGGGTGTCAGGTCGTCGTCGGGCGCGACGAAGTGCGGGCTGGCCGACCAGTCGAGCCCCCAGAACCAGTTGAGACGGGTGATCAGCACCTCCGCCTTGTTGCGCCCGACCTCGTGCAGGCTGAACGGCTGCCGCACGCAGTTGGACTCGCTCACAGTGTCCCCGTCCGCGAGCGTCACCTTGAGCCCGCCCGGGTGGCCGAGCGCGCGCATCGCCTGGTGCAGGTACGGGAGGCCGCTCGCGAACGCCGCGCCCGTGCCGCCGGCGCCCACCACCAGCATCTGGACCGGACCGTCCAGCAGGCGCGGGGAGATCCGGTGGGTCCTCATCGGTTCAGCCATGATTCCAGCCTCTCGTGGGCGGGCACCAGCCAGCGTGCGGGGAAGCGGGGCAGGGTGCGCAGGTCGGTGAGCATCGCGGCGTACCCGAACGGGTGCCGCGAGAGGTGGGTGTGGTGGGGTGTGGTGAAGGCCGTGTCCCAGAACGCGGCCTCCCACGCCTCGATGCAGTCCACCGGCTGCCCCGGCGGGATCGGCATGCTCCCCATGCAGAGCCATCCCGTCGTGTACACGTTCCAGAGCGGGGCGTGGTACAGCGGGGCGCGGGCGCCCGGCATGCCGCGGCAGGCGAGCGCGCGCACCCGGAGCCGGCGCTTCTGCGCGTGGAAGACCAGCGCGGGCATGGCGACCGTCTGCAGGCTGTGCTCGCCGAGCGGCCCCGTCCTGGAGAAGAACGGGGTCCGGGGGCCGGCCGGCGACCACCAGACGGCTTCACCGTCGCCGCTCGCGAGGAGGCGCCGGTGGACGACGGAGAGCACGCGCACGGGGGCCTCGCGGAGCACGCGGGCCAGGAATCCGGCGTCCACCGGGCGTCCCGCGCCGTACTCCGGGCCGTTCGGCCCTTCGACGATGCGCCGCGCCTCCAAGTAGGTCTTGCCGCCAGCGCCGCCGCTGCCGCGGTAGAGGAGGATCGCTTCCTTCAGCTGGAGCGAGAGGTCGGTGCCGGTGCTGATGTGGGTTTCGATCATCGGTCACTCTCGAGGAGGTCATGGACGGCGCGGACGAGGTGCTGGCCCAGAGCGAGGGTGCGAAGCACGCGGCGCAGGTGGCGGAGCGACGCTGCCAACCGGACGGGTGACCGGGTGTCCACCAGGTGTACCGCGTGCGGCGGAGGTCCGAAGCCGCTGTTCATCGAGTGCTCCTGCATCTCGTCGTAGGCGTGCCGGACCGCGTCGTCCGCATCCCGGGTGAGGAGCAGGGCGGCCGTGTCGTAGCCGTCCTCGGTGCTGCGGATGCGGTCCAGGACCGCATCCGGCCGGAGCGCGCAGGGCTGCCTGCGGGTGGAGAGGAGCCCGGCCGCGCTGCGCCGGACCGGACCCGCGGGAAGTGCACGGAGCCCGTCCAGCAGCGCGGCGCGCTCGCGCAGGTCCGCGGAGAGGCCGCGCACGAACTCCTGCGCTGCCTGGAACTCCTGCACGCGCTCCAGCGACAGCCGGCGCTCCTCCTCCTCGTCGTCCTCGACGCTCTCTATGCAGTCGACCCACCACTCCGCTACCCAGTCCAGGTCGTCGGGGACGAAGACGTGGACCACCCGCCCCAGCCCCGTGCGGAGCGCCGTCGCCACCACGGCCGCGGCCTTCTCGCCCCAGCGGCGGGACACGGCCTCCAGCGAGAGGACGGAGCACGTGTCCACCTCCACCACGACGGCGAAGCATCCCTCCTCACGAGGCCTGACGGGCTCCTGGCACTGCTCCGCGAGATCCGACCAGAGGCTCAGCGTCAGGTGCACCTCCATCCCATCGCCGGCATGCGCCAGGCTCCGGGCCGAGTGGCGGGCCCACGACCTTCCGATCAGCTCGGTGGGGAGCCCGCCGCCTGCTGGCCGGTCCGCGCCCGTGAGCACGCCGGCACGCACGAGCGGGGCGGCCAGCCGCGCGAACTCCGCCTGCGTCTCGGGCGCGTGCCGGCGCAGGACGGGCGGGATGCCGTCCAGCGCAGGGAGCCGCGTCGTCGGGCCGGTCGCTAACAGGGAGGCGGAAGGGGCAAGGCCATCGCCTGGGAAGCGGCTGCGGCGAGGGCGGCGTGGAGCCGCTCGCCCAACTGCTGGTGCCGCGGCGATTCCAGCGCGGCACGAAGCGCCGCCTGACCCGCAGGGACGTGGTTGGGGTCCTTCCATCGCTCCAGCTCTTCGAGTAGGCATCGCACGTCGTCGGTCATGGGCGTTCTGCGGGGTCGGAGAGTGCGTCGAGCGCGGCGACGAGCCGGGTTGCCGCGCGGGTCCTGCGCAGCGCGTGCAGCCAGCGCCGCCAGGCGGTCACCGCTTCCTGCGGCTCCGCGGGATTGAGCAGCCACATGAGCTGGGGCACCGGGAAAGCGCCGCCCTGCGCGAGCATGAACTCGGCTTCGTCCGCCGCGTGGTCGAGCGGGCACCCGTGATCCCAGATCAGCTGCACGACGGGGGCGGGCAGGCTCCAGTCGACGTCTTCGGTCTCCCGCCACGCCGTGTCGTCCGGCGGGAAGTCCTCACGGGCAAGTGCAGAGAGCCCGCGAGCCAGGCCTCGGATGCCGCGGTCCGGGATCCCGGCGCACCCTGCGGCGCGGCCGCGGGCGAAGAGCTGGTCCAGGTGGCGGATGATCCGGTCCGCCCCCAGCGCGCGGAGGCGGATCTCGCGGGCCTCCTCCGTGCCCTCGTCGCGGTCCCGCCACCCGTCGATGATCCAGGCGAGCTCCTCGCCGCCGCCGACGTGGAGCGGGGTGTGCCGAACGAGCCGTTCGAGCACCACGCCGGTCGCCGTCTCGCCGAGCACCGCGACCAGAGGCGCGACCCGCAGGCGGTAGGTCTCCGACGAGTCGATCCCGACGGCCCAGCGCGCTTCCCCCGGATCCACCGCGTCGGCGCACAGCTCGTTCAGAACATCGGCCCAGGGGCGCAGGAAGGCGGAGACGCGGGGTCCTCGGGAGGTGCGGCGGTTGAGGCGCGCGGCCACGCGTTCCACCGCCCGCTCGACCAGCCGTCCGGGGGCGGGGAAGCCCGGGTCCAGGTCGCCGAGCACGACCTCCCCGGCTCGCGCGAGCGCCTGCACGAGATCGAGGAGCCCGGCGTCCTGCCGGGCGGCGGAGACCCGCAGCGGGACCGCATGCAGCGGCGGGAGCGACGGCGCGCCGCCGGGGGCGAGCACGCGGCCCGGCGCGACCGCCGGACCGCGTGCGGGACGGCTCACCCGAAGGTGCCGCCCTGGGGCGTGTACGAGTAGACCTCCACGCCCCCTTCGTAGGTGGGGCCGTCGATCTTGGCGTTGAGCACCGCCGCGTAGTTGGTCGCGTGAATGCGCCGCACGGCCTCCAGCGACCTCCCCGGCAGCGGATCCTCCAGCGTGACGCCCTTGTACCTCCACCTGCGGACGACAGGGGTCGCGACGATGGACAGGGGAATCACGGGCGCAGCGGGCGGGGGCGCTGCAAGCGCGGTGGACATGGTTCTCCTCCGGGAGCGGGGGACGGGATGACGGCGCCGGCGGGGCTCGCCGGCGCGCTCAGTTGAACAGGGCGCTGACGGCGTCCACCGGGGGCGTCACCGTCGTGTGCACCACCCGCACGTCCGGCGCGGGCGCGTCCGGCTTCTTCGCGCCCGAACGCGCGGCGCGGGCCGCCACGGCGGGCTTCTCCGCGGCGGCGTCGGGAGCTACACCCGGCGCAGCGGCCGCGTCGGGAGCTTCGGCCGGCTCAGGGGCGGGCGCGGAAGGGTCCTCGGCCGTGGCCAGCTCGGTCTGCCCTTGGTCGGCCGCACCGGGCTTGCCCTTGGCCTTGCCAGGCTTGTCCTTGGCGCCGCGCAGCGTATCGTCGCGCGCCTTCCCCGCGGCGGACGCCACCTGGTCGATGGCCTTCTGCAGGCCCACGTGGGCGGGCACCCAGCGGCTGGCGAAGAGGGCGGGGAGGTCGCGGTCGAGCTCCGCCGGCGTCGCCTCGACGGAGAAGCCGCGGGAGAGCTCGGGGCTGCTCTCGCCTTCGAGCTGCACCGGCTGGACGACGAGGTGAAGGCGGCCGTTGGCGGCGCCGCTGAGGATCATGTGGACCGGGCGGCGCGACGCCACCGGCGCGATGGCCTGCATCAGTCCGGGATCGGGAGGGTGCGGATCGCTCATGCGAGATCTCCGTAGGGGTGAAAGCGATGCGGGGCCGGCCCCGTTTGGAGCCAGCCCCGCGTTCTCGCCTCCGGGTCCGCGCCCGCGGCGCGTCCGGGGGACGGTGTCGGACCAAAGCCCGTCAGCCGGGCTCGCCCAGGATGAAGTGGTCGAAGTCCTCGGGTCCGAGGGCAAACCGGTGCAGGACGACCTGCAGCACGGGTGTCGGGACCAGGCGGGCGATGCCGCCGCTCCAGTATCGCCGCCACTCCGCCGGAAGCGACGCGAGCTCTGCGTCCCACCGCTCGTCGAGTAGACGGCCGTCGCGGGTGAAGACCGCGACTTCCCACGCCTCCACGTCGCCCGGAGGTGCGGCGGCGCGTGGGAGGCTGGCGTGCTCGGCCGACGCCTGGATGCTCACGACGTACGCGCCCGTGTCGAGCGGATGAAAGAGGCGCCGGTCTCCGGAGGACGAGATCTCGCACAGGCGCTCGCGGAAGTCCCTCGTCGCGTCCAGCCGCTCCCACGGAGGAACGTCGCTGGGCGTCATGGCGGCCGTCCGTGGGCTGGTTGGGTGTCGGACTCGGCGTCGGACCAGAGCGGCCCCACGTCCTGGTGGACCCACGGCGCGTGCCGCAGCAGCGCCCCCAGGCGCCACTCGCGGTGCAGGTCGCAGGCGTCGCGGTCGAGCAGGATCGTGCGCCACCGGCGGCGCGCCCACTCGGTGCCCCGCGTGCGGGCGAGCGAGTCGCGGATGCGGGCCGCGCCCTTCCGCCCGGCTTCGTCGGCATCGAACCATCCTACCACCATGCGCGTCGCGTCGGGGATCCGCAGGGCCCATGCGTCCTGCCAGGTCCACGCGCCCGGGAGGCCGACGGTGACGGCACGGTACGGCTCCGAGAGGAGCACGTACGCGTTGAGCTCCCCCTCCACCACGTGGAGGGCAGCGCCCCCGCGGGTGAGTGCGGCCGCGTTGAAGGGCGCGTCGGGGTTCGCGTCCTTGGGCGAGACGTACCGTGGACACCGCGACGCCTCCGGGTCCGCGAGGTTGCGGAAGCGCACACCGGCCAGGCGCAGGTCGTCCCAGACCGGGATCACGAGCAGCGGCGCCCGCCCTCGTCCGGGCCACCAGGGGCTCCCGCGCGCCCGCGCATCGGCACGCGGGGGCTCGCCGCGAGGGAAGCCGGCGGCGAGCAGCTCGTCGTCGCTGAAGGCGCTCATGAGCGGAAGCACCCGGCGCTGCCATTCCCCCGGCTCCGTGGACCGGAAGCCGTACGCCTCCGCGGCAGCCGCGTCAATGCGCCGCCGGGACAGCTCCGCGCGGCCGAGGGGGCCCATGCGGAGGTGCGCGAGGAGGAGCTCGTAGAGCGCCGCCGGCTCCCGGCACCCCGGACGCGTGCGGATCACGGCCAGCGCACGCTCGCGAGGCCCGGGCTCCTCAGGCGGCTCCGGACGGCGCGGGGCGGCGCGTGGTGGCGAACCACGCAGCGCCGCCGCCAGGCGGAAGCACGCGTCGGCGGGGGTGGTGCCCCAGACCGCCATCGCGACGTCGACGTGCCCCTTCCACCCCTGCTGTGCGTCGCCCGCGCAGGAGGACCCCCGGCACCGCCAGCGGCGCCGGTAGCTTCGGAGCGTCCCCGCGCCCGCGCAGACGGGACAGTTCCACTCGTAGCATCCCGCGCCTGCGGTGAGCCCCAGCACGGCCGCCGTCTCGTCGCTGCCGTGCGCGGCCACCTCCCGCCACGGCGGCTCTTCCCCGGCCGCGGCGATGCCGAGCAGGTCCGCGAGCTGGCGGCAGGCGTCGGCGGGCTGCAGCTCCCACAGGCGCGCGGCCGTGTCCACGTTGCTGTAGGCGTGCCCTCCGCACCCGCTGTAGCAGTACCACGCGCGCTTGAGCGGCGAGAAGTTCCGGCCGCCGCAGAACGGACAGAGGTACTTCCGTCCGCCCCGCGGGCTCCGGGTGAGCGGGAGGTGTTCCGTGAGCCTGGAGGGCGCGGTCGCGTTGACGGTGTCCCACGGCAGCATCAGGCGGCTCTCCGCAGTCCCGGGTCGCAGCGGTCGCACCCGCCGCACCGCTCCCGCAGCCCGTCGCCGAAGTAGGCGAGCAGGTGCTCGCGCCGGCACGCCTCCGTGGAGGCGTACCCCTCCACCTGGTCGAGCTGGGTGCGCAGCCGGTTCCGGATGCGCATCTGCGCCGCCCAGTCCACCGGGAGCGACGCGGGGTCGAGTCTGCGTCTCAGCACCCTGCACCCTGCCTCCTCCCAGGCGACCTCCAGGATCCCGCACTCGGCGAGCTGCTCCAGCGACCGGCGGACCCGGGCGCGGTCGGACCCGAGCGCCGTCACCTCGGTGCCGCGCAGCGTGACGCCGTCGTACAGGTCGCGTTCGCCGCGCCCGGTCCAGAGCGCCGCGAGGACACCGCGGAGCGCCGTGGCGCCGCCGGGGAGCAGCCCCCGGATCTGGTCCGCGGCGCAGGTGAGCCGCACGAACGCGCCCTCGCGCCCGCGCCGGGTGTTGAAGGCGATCCCGGCGCCCGCCAGGATGCGCACGGCGGCGGCGGTCTGCCCCTCGCTCGCCACGCGGACCTGCCGCGCCCAGGCGGCGAGGGTGTCTGGAAGGTGACCGTCGTCCCCGGCCGCACGATCCAGCGCTGCGTAGACGCGGGCCACCGTTTCCGGCGGCGGGTGCATCTCCTCGATGCGGACCTCGTGGGTGCGGCGGTCCGCTGGGGCGTGCAGGAGCAGGCAGCGAGCGGGGTCGCCGTCCCGTCCCGCGCGGCCCGCCTCCTGGTAGTAGGACTCCAGGGTGCCGGGGAAGGCATAGTGAGCGACGAGCCTCACGTCCTGCTTGTCGATGCCCATCCCGAACGCGCTCGTCGCCGCGATCAGCGGGATCTCCCCCGCCATGAACCCCTGCTGCACACGGCGGCGCTCGGCTGCGGAGAGTCCGGCGTGGTAGGCCGCCGTGCGGAGCCCCGTAGCGCGGAGCCACCCGGCGACCTGCTCCGCGTCGCCACGGTACTCGGTGTAGACGATGATGCTCCCCAGCGGCTCCGCCCGGACCCGCGCGAGGAGGAGCCGCATCTTGGCTGCGGGGTCCGGTGCGTACGCCACCTCCCAGCGGAGATTCGGGCGGTCGACGCCCCGGACGATCACCCGGGGGTCGTGCATCGTGAGCACGGAGACGATGTCGCGCCGGACCTCCGGGGTGGCGGTCGCGGTCAGCGCCAGGACCGGTGCACCTGCCAGCAGGCTGCGGTACGTGCCGAGCCGGGTGTAGGCCGGCCGGAAATCGTGTCCCCACTCCGAGATGCAGTGGGCCTCGTCCACCACGAGCAGGGGGACGTGCAGGCACGCCAGACGGGCACGGAACGCGGCGCTGTCGAAGCGCTCCGGCGCCACGTAGAGGAGCTTGAAGTGCCCCGCCTCCGCGGCTGCCAGGGTGGCCTCCGTCTCGGCAGGGGTGAGGCTGGAGTTGATGTAGGCGGAGGGGATGCCCCGGCCTTCGAGGTCGTCCACCTGATCGAGCATGAGCGCGATCAGCGGCGAGACCACGAGCGTGGTCCCCCGCAGGAGAGGGGCGATGGTCTGGTAGATGGCGCTCTTGCCCGCGCCGGTAGGGAGAACGGCGAGCACGTCGTCGCCGCCGAGCACGGACTCCACGACCTCGGCCTGTGCCCCGCGGAAATCGGCGTGGCCCCAGAGCTGCCGGAGCATAGTGCGGGCGTCCTGCAGGGTCGGGTGCGCACCGGCCTGGATGTGGTCGGGGACCCGGAGCGGCTGGATGTCGAAGCGGAGATCGGTCTGCATGGCTGTTCGTCCCGGTCTGCGTGCAGGCGGGCGCGATCCTCCTTTCTCCAGGGGTGGTACCCGCGCCGCGGGTGGCGGGAACGGCTCAGGCCGCGGCGGCCAGCGGAGCGGGTTCGGCGATGTCGGCGACCGCCACCGGCTCCGTGCAATCGAGCGACTCCAGCGACACCGGCATCACCAGCCACAGCGACCGGATCGGGTCGTCGCCGCGCCCGTCCAGCAGGATGCCGCTTCGCGAGCCGTGCAGCCGGATGCGCACCTCCTCGGCCGACACCACGTCGAGCACGTCGGCCATCATCGCCGCGTTGAACGCCAGGGTGACCGGATCCCCCAGGATCGTCGCCTCCACCTGGTCGTGGGCGCTGCCCACGTCGGGCGAGTTGGTCCAGAGGCGCAGGCTGCGGTTCTCCGCCCGGAGGATGACTGCCTTGTTCGGCTGCGTCCGGGCGAGCGTCGCCGTCCTGCGGACCGCCTGGGCAAGGGTGGCGGTGGGCACCTGGACGACCGCGCCCGGCGCGCGGGGAAGGATCCTGGCGTAGTCCGGGTACTCGCCCGCGAGCGTGCGCCCGGTGAGGGTGAGCCCGGCCACCCTGAACGAGACGGTGGTGTCGCCGAACAGAACCGTGACGGGCCCCCGGCCCTTAAAGTGCCGCTCCGCCGCCGCGAGGAGCTGCGGCGGCACCGTGCAGCGGACGCCGTCAGGCAGACCGGCGACGGGCGCCTCGCAGATCCCGACCTGGCGACCGTTCGTCGCCACCATACGCAGCGAGGTCGCGGTGGTCTCCAGCAGGACGCCGCAGAGGATGCCGCGTCCCTCCTCCTTCGCCGTGAGCCACGCCACGCGCGCCGCCATCGCGCCCAACACGTCGCTGGGCACGGTGGCTTCGTTCGTCCCGGGCGGCAGGCTCGCCGGGCCGCCGACGTAGTCATCGGCCGCGGCGGCGGCGAGCCGGAACCGGGAGTTCCCCGCGTCGATCGCGCCGGCCGCCTCGGCCAGGTGCAGGCGCGTCCTGCTGGCGGGATCGCTGGCGCGTGCGATCTCCGCGAGCTGACGCCCAGGGAGGCACATGCTGCCCGGGACGGTCACCTCGCCCTTGATCTCCACCTCGATGGAGAAGTCGAGGTCGGTGCCCCGGTACGTGACCACGCCGTCGTCGCGCGCCTCGATCTGCACGAGCGTGAGCGCGGGGAGGATGCCCTCGCGGCGTGGGAGGGCGTCGGCCGCCGTGTCGATGGCCGCCCGGTGTTCCCTGGTGTCGATGGTGAAGTCCATGGCCGTCCGCTGCTAGGGGGAGGAAGGCCGTGGGCTGGCCTTCCATGCGCAGCGGGACGTTCTCGGGGAAGGGGCGGCCCGCAGGCCGCGCTCGCGCTCATCTGAGCGCAAGAGGGAGACGCTCTCTTGGTCAGAAGCGAACCTTCGTTCCAACGTTACCGGCGTGGGGGACTAAACCAACAAAATGCACCGTGGGAAGCCGCGGTAATTCCGAGAGCATGTGAAGAACGTCCGAGACGCGTTCGTCCGCTCGATCCATTTGGACGACAGACCTCGTTGTAACAGAAACCACTGCTCGTCTCCTGAAGGATGAGGCCCAGTGTCGCCTCCCACGCTGAACAGACAGCGTAACAGAAACGGA
>DASRQW010000140.1 GCA_035696245.1 Longimicrobiaceae bacterium
ATGTCTTCGGCGCGGCCGGCGCGGGTGAGGATCTGGATGTAGCGCTCGTAGTCCTCCGCCAGCAGGCGGTGGTTGGGTAGCGGTGCGGCTTCCTCGGCGTCGATGCCCGCCTTGAACGCCACGGCGGCGTCGGCCACGCGCTGCTGCGAGAGGAGCGCGGCGGCGAGCGCGACCGGATACGTGGGCTCGGCGGGGCGGGTGGCGCTGGCCTGCCGGTAGCGCGCCTCGGCCTCGCGCCAGCGGCCCTGGCGCGCCAGGGCCGCGCCCTCGTCGAAGATGCCACGCGCGGTGGTCTCGCTCATCCGGTCCAGCGCGGCGGAGTCGAGCGGCGCGGGGGCGACCGGCGCGGGTGCGGGCGGGAGCGGCTTGGGTCCGCACGCTGCTAGGGCGAGCAGCAGGGACGCGGCGGCGAGCGGGCGTGCGTTCGGAAGCATCGGCGGGTCCTGCCGGAGCGCGGGAAGCGGGCATGAGCGGCGAATGGGCCTGGCGGCGCACGGGCCGGCCGGCGAGGTCAAGGTACGCGCGAAAGCGAGCGAGGTTCCCGTCCAGCGGACGGGAACCTCGCTTCGGCGTCGTCATCCTGGCGGAGAGCGCGCTGTCTCGCCGTTGTCGTTCCGGGGTTCGTTCCCGCGCCTTGAACGGCGGGAGACCCGCGGGCGGTTTCGCGGGGCTCCCGCCGGGGCGGGGAGACCCCGGACGGAGGCGGGCCAGGCAGTATCGGCCCGCCGGAGGAGGAGGCTCCCCGACTCCGCGCAGGAGACGGGCGGCAGCAGTATCGCCGACTGGCTCCGGAGCGGCCCATCCGAGGCGCACTGCCGTCCGTACTCCGTCGTCCGAAGCCGGCAGCTCCTATGCGACCAGCGTCACGTGGTGCATGCACGTCTCGCCACCCTGCTTCTTGCACCCGCCGGTGGTGTCGTGCACCACGTTCACCCGCGTGGCCAGCAGCTTCTGGAAGAACCCCTGGATCACTCCGCGGTCGAAGTCGCACGGGTACGCGGTGCCGGACACGATGTCCGCGTGCCGGTCGGTCTTGACGGTGAACGTGATGGCGTTGGGCCTGATGCCGCGGTGGTTCATGTCGTACGCCATGCCGAAGCTGGCCAGCACCTTCTCGAAGGTGTCGAGCCCCGGCGGCAGCATGACGTGGTTGGGGATCTGCTTGCCGATCTGGAGCAGGGTGTTGGGCCCCATCTTCGTCTCGATGGCCTCCAGCGCCTTCACATACGCGGGCAGCGGATACCAGCGCTCGGCGTCCACCTCGTCGATCCCCACCTCGGCGAGGATCTGTTCGCCGCGCTTCCGGAACGGGCCCATGGCGGCCAGCATGGAGAGGATGTTGCCGCCGCTCACGGTGGCTTTGGGATCGACGAGGCGTGCTTCCATGTGTGGTCTCGGGCAGAGGACGGTGGACGGCCGGCGCGCGCGGGGCCGCCCGCCCCGTCCGTTGGATGGAGACGCGGGCGGAGCCCGGGTGGATGGATGCGGCAGAGCGCGCGAACGGCGCGTTCTGCTACATCCGCTGTCGCAGTTTGAGCGCACAATAACGCGCCTCGCGGCAGCCATGTCAAGGTTGCCCGTGTGCGTACCTTCCTGCGAGAGCGGCACTTAGGACAGAATTTGCAGCGATGGCACCGATGTTCACGGTGTGGACGCCGGTGCCGGACGCGCGAAGGCCCCGTCGCGAAATGCGGCGGGGCCTTCGGTATCTGCGTTCGGCGAGGCGGTCAGGCCATCGCGCGCGCCTCCACCGGGGCGAGGTCGGCGCCGGTGGGGACCGCGGTGGCGCAGAGGATGGCGACCAGCGTCTCCTCCTGGTAGTCCAGCCCCACGTAGCCCTCGCGGGCCACCATGCGCACGCCGTCGAAGTCGCCGCCGGCGGCGAACGACAGGTCCGGCGCGGGGGTGAAGCCGGCGTCGCGCAGCTGGCTCACCCAGGCCTCGGCGGGCTGGTGGCGCTCGTAGCGGCGCTCGTCCGGGTTGCCCAGGATGTCCTCGATCTCGCGGGCAAAGAAGGTCTTCATGGCGCCCGCGTCGGCCGCCGGAAGCTCCAGCGAGTCGATGAGGCGGAACGTCTGTCCGAAGTGATGCCAGCAGTTGAGGAAGCGCTGGCGGAAGTCGTCGGTGAGGTGGTCGGAGCTGGGCTCGGAGAGAACCACCGCCTCGGCGTCGATGCCGCGCAGCCAGTGGAAGAGCTGGTCGCGGGCGGGCGCCGTCTCGGTGTTGCGCACGTGGTGCAGCGCGAAGGCGGCGTTCACCACCAGCGGCGCGCCCGTCCAGGCGAAGGCGCCCCAGTCTTCCGGCGCCAGGTCCTCCACCAGCTTGGGCACGGGAAGGAAGCGCAGCGGCAGGCCGATCTCCTCCGCCATGGCCTGGATGTCGGCCTCGGCGATGGCGAGGCTGCCGGCGTCGGGCTCCACGGCGATCACGTTGAGGCGCTCCGGGAGGCGGCCCTCGATGGCGAGCTGGCGGAGGAGCGCCGTCTCCTGGCGACCGGTGCCGATCCCCAGGTCCAGCAGCGTGATCTCGCCGCGGCCGCCCAGCAGCTGCGCCAGCACGTCGTTCGCCGCGCGGCCGGCCAGGCCGACGGTGGGCAGGTGCTGCGCGACCAGGTTGAAGAGCGAGATCTGCGAACGCTGGAACTGTTGGAGGTACAGGTTGATCTCGCCCGAACGCTCCCACGCCAGCCGCCGCGACAGCGCGGAGGCGAAGATGTAGTACTGGACGTCCTCGGGCGTGGCGCCCGCCTGGTCGAAGCTGTCGACCAGCGCGGAGAGGAGCCGCCGCGCCACGTCGTCGCGGCCAGCGAGCATCTCGTCCACCACGGAAGCCAGGATGCCGTATTTCTTCGTGACCATGGGAGTTCTCCTTGGGAGTGGTTGTTGGGCCGGTCTGGCCATGGGGGTGCCACGACGTTTCGTGCGCACCGGAACGCAAGTCTGAGAGATATTTCCCGCCGATTAATGCCGAAATCATGCAGGTGGAACAATCTCGACGATAAGCACAGCCTGCATAGCGTGGACGTTTGAACAATCGACGTCTCGCGATGTGAATAGCACGGTTGGGCCGTGCATTTAAGGTCTTCACGCTGTGTGAAGATCAATGTATCCACACCGTCCAGTTTTGTCCAGGGGTGTATAAAAATCCGGCGCCGAACGGGTAAGTCGCTGATGGAAATCCGGTTGCGGTCTTCTCCCGAGGAATTCCTGGGCATGTCTGTAAACAAATTGCGCACTCGGGGTGTGCGAAACGCGAACGGGGGTGCCGATGAAGCTCGGCACCCCCGTTCGCGTTTTCGTCTTTCGTCCGGACTCACCGAGTCCGGCCTGCTGCCTACTCGCCCGCGCCTTCCGGGCCTTCCCACTTGATGTACTCGAACCCGGTGCGACACGCATTGCACCAGTACTGCGCTACGGAGAGCTGGCCGCCGAACGGGTTCAGCAGGCGCGTGTCCATGCCGTCGCAGAAAGGGCAGGGCGCGGATTCCGGCAGCGTATCCGGCACTTCGTCGTCCGGCTCACGCGGGATGGGCATCACTCCAGCAGCATCGCGCGGTTCTTGTCGCCGCGCGCGCGGGCCGCGGTGGCTTCGTCCAGCTCGCCGCCGGAGCGGCGGGTGGCGTCGCTCCAGCCCGCCCACTCCGCGCCACCGCCGAACGTCCATCCCCCGTCGGCCGAGCCGGTGAGGCCGACTTCCTCCGCCATCCCCACGCTGGCGAGCACGGCACCGATGCGGCGCAGCAGGCGGGCGCGCAGGGCGTCCGGCCCCTCGCGCACCAGGCCCTCGTCCACCAGCGCGCGCGTGGAGGCCGCGTCCTCGCGGCCCAGCCACTGGAGCGCGAACGGGAGATACGCGGCGACCGCGGCCGCCAACTCGCCGCGCACCGCCGCCACCGGGGCGATGCGGCGCGTCCAGCCGGCGGCGTACTGGAAGTGGAAGCCTTCCTCGTCCAGCATCTTCTGCACGCGGTTCTGCGCCGGCGCGTACCGGCTGCCCACCAGCGCGCCGTACTGCACAGTCACCGCCGTGTCCAGCACCAGCGACGCGGCGATCATCTCGCTCCACGAGCCGAAGCCGCGGTCCAGCGCGGGCATGCTGCGGTACTGCGCGCCCGGCCGGTCGTGCTCCAGCGCCTTGGGCTCGTGCCCGAACGCGCCCAGCAGCGCGTAGGTGAGGCGGCCGTGGCCCCACTCGTCCTGTGCCATCGACGAAGCGGCGATGCCGGCCTCGAGGGTGGGGGCGCCCAGCATGCGGTCGCTGTAGCGCAGGCCCAGCACGCGCTTTGTGTCGGCCAGCACCAGGATCAGGTCGGCGAGCGCGGCGCGGGCTTCTGGCGAGAGCTGCTCGGCCTTGTCGGCGCGGGCTTCGGTGTCGATGGCGCTCATCGGCGCGCCTCCACGGCGACCTCGGAGCCGCCATAGCTGCCGGCGCCCTGCATGTGCACGATGTCGTCTTCGGACACGCCGGACACGCCGCCCATGAACGAGCTCTCCGTGGGGTCTACGGGCAGGATGGCGGAGCGCGGGACGACGCACATCTCCGTCCAGTTCTGCTCGTCGTATGTCTTCCAGGCGTAGACGCGGGCCAGGTCGCCGTCCATGGCGTTCACGTAGCCGATGTGGCGCAGCGGCTCCTCGCGCGTCTTGCGGGCGAAGACCTCGTATACGGGCTCTCTCATCTGCGTCTGCTCGGGTGTTGGGCCGCCGCGCGGGCGGCCGGAAAGGCGGGAGCGGTGCCGGGGCGCATCTCCCGTCCGTCAGAATCGTTGCTTGCGTCGGACGCGGCGCCGCCGGTTGGACGCGCGCCGCGCTGGGCCCTTCGGACGGCACGCCTCCATATGCGGAGACGATCCGCATCTACATCGACACGCCCATGGTCTTCAGGAGCTGGCGGCCTTCGGGAGAGATGCGGGCCTTGGTCCAGGCGGGGCTCCACACCTCGTTGACGCGCACCACCTCGACGCCGGGCTCGCGCTTCAGCCGGTCTTCGATGTCGAAGTGGATGAACGCCATGCACGGGCAGGCGGTCGCGGTGAACGTCAAGTCCACCGTAACCGTCCCGTCTTCCTCGCGCACGTCGTAGATGAGGCCCAGGTCCACGAGGGAGATGGGGATCTCCGGGTCCATGACCTCGCGCAGCGCGTCCCACAGCGGCCCGGTGCGAAGCTCGGGCGCGACCGGGTAGGCCGCGGTCTCGTCCGGCGCGTCGAGCAGCGCGGCCCCGCCGCCGGCGTAGGGGTTCGAGGAGCAGGCGAGGCCCATCAGGCCGCCGCCTCCAGCACGCCACGGAAGGCGCGGCCCTCCTGGATGCTCTCCACGAACTGCTTGTTGGCGGGCCCGCGCCCCTTCCAGCGCTCGAACACCTGCTTCCACGAGATCTGGCCCTCGCCGAAGAGCCAGCGCTTCTCGTCCTCGTCGTACTGGCAAGGGAAGGGGAAGTCGAGCACGAACTCGCCCTGCGCCTCGTCCCAGTGCGCCGGCACGTCGATGCCGATGCTCTCGCACAGCGGCACCGTGCTCTTCATCCACGTCTGGCGAAGCTGGTCGTTGGTGAGGCCCTTGAGCTTGTAGTCGAGCTGGCCCGAGTGGCGCTTCATGTCGTCCGGCAGGCCGAACCACTCCACGGCCATGGGGAACATCCAGTCCACCGCGCGCTGGATCTTCTCCCTGGCCTCGCCGCCCGCGCCCGAGAGGCGCTTCATCCACATCTCGCCGTGGCGCAGGTGGAAGGTCTCCTCCTGGTCGACCTTCACGAGCGCGCGCTTGAGCGGGCCGTAGCTGGTATTTTTATAGACGTCGCCCAGCAGGGTGATGCCGGCGCGGTCGTACAGGCCGTTGGCGACCACCAGCTCCGCCCAGTTCTCCAGCGGATGGTCGAAGCCGTACGGGTGCTTGAACTCGTGCGGCTGCCGCCCGTACACGAGCTGCTCCTTGTCCATCCCCAGGTCTTCGAGCAGCCGGTACGCGATGTTGGCGTGGGCCAGCTCGTCCTGGATGATGGCGGTGGCGCTCACCATGGTGTTGGTGCTGGGCGCGTCCTTGGCCGCGCCGAAGTACGCCGGCGCCGAGACCAGCTCGGTGTCGGCCTGCACCAGCAGCTGCACGATCAGGGCGTCCTTGTAGCCCTGCGTCATCTCGTCGGGATATTCGACGATGAAGCCGGCGTGGACCTTCTCCTTCAGCTCTTCGTCGGTGTAGCGGGCCATCCGCGGGTCTCCGGGTCGGGTTTGGTCGTGTGCCGCAAAGCCATCGCGAGCGCGGCCGTCCGGTTTGTGCCGGGCGGCCGTGCCGGGTCGTTCTCGTCCTGCCCGCGCGAGCAGCGTGCCGCGTGATCGAGGCGCATCTTGCTCGTTCCATGCCGAACCGGTCGAACGCTCGTTCGGCGGCCGGGAAGCTATCCCGCCGCCGCCACGCTGTCAAGCCGATTCACCGTAACGCGCGACGTTGTTACGCCGCCGTGGCGTGCCTACGTAAACCGCCCACCGGGCATCGTTCCGCCGCGCGGCGGCGGGGCGCGAGCATGCCCTGGCGTATCCGACGCTGCGACATGTGCTTCTCTCGGATCGAGAAAAACGGATGCTCGCTATCACGGCGCGCCGCCTCGGAACGTTGTTCGATGCCGCTTGTCTCGCCATTCTCCGTCACCCAGCCCAAACATCCATCGTTCTCGCTCTCGACCATGCACACTGCCTCGCCGGATGCCACGTCGGCCGATTCTGCCACCCGCTCCCCGCTGCCGTGGCGCCTGCGCTTCGCGTGCTTGTGCTACGCTTGGGCGGCGCTCGTCACGTTCTACCTGTTGATGGGACTGCCTGTGGACATGACCGCGCGGGAAGCGTGGAACGCGGTCGTGCTCGGCGCGTTCATCGCGGCGTCGATCGCGACGCTCGTGGGGATCGTCAGGCGGCGGAGCTATTTCGTCCGCACGTCGATCCTGCTGGGCATCCTGGCGGCGTTTCAGATCATCGCGGCGATGGAGGCGGTAGCAGCTACCGTAGAAGCTAGCCCTGCCCCCGCGCGCGCCGCGATGCTGCTCTGGTTCCTGCTCCTCGGAAGCGGGTGGGTGGCGCTGATCGTGGGGATGATCTGCTGCCTACCCGTGTGGAAGAGCGGCCGGGCGGAGGGATAGCAGAAGGTGCGAAGCGCGCGGGGACTGCGACGAAGAACGAGCCCGCATCGGATATCCGGTGCGGGCTCATCCACGAGAAGGCGTTTCTCTGGAACTGGTAGATAGGACGGGCCCAGCGATCTACGCCCCGAACTGGCGGAGGTGGTGGTCGAGGTGCTTGTACATCAGCACCGACCATTCCTGCGGAGTGAGCCGGCCGAAGAAGGCGTGGGGATGCGTGGTGCATCCGGCCGGGCCGCCCGCGGCGAACTTGTCGATGAGCGCGGACAGGCGTGCTCGCTCGGCGTTGAGGTCGCGCTCGTTCGCTACGACCATGCCGTCCACCGTCGGCGTGTTTCGGCGCATGGGCTTCTCGTCGCCGAGCGCCAGCCGCTTGATCAGCCTTCCGAAGATGCGGCCCGCCAGCGCTCGCGGCGGACGGATCTCGCCCGTCGCCATCTCCATCCCCGCGGCGCAGTGGGCGAGCGCCTGCGCGGGGCTCATCGTTCCCCACTGGCGCACGCTGTCCGGCCGGAGCTGCGTCAGACGGTTCTTCACTTCATCCACTGCGACAGGGTCGAACAGGTTCTTCATGCGGTAAGCCTCGGTCAGGGGAGATATGTGAAGCAGCGGGCGCATCGACATCTCGCACCCGCGGCGACGGTGGCTCGTGACCACCGTCGCCGGTCGAGCTTCGTGGCGGCGCTACGCGCTCACCATTCGCCGTGGTACGTGGACATCGGCTCGCCGCTCTCCAGCAGCGACTTGAGGTCGCTGAGGATCCACGTCCAGCCGCCGCCCGCGCCGGGACCCTGCAGGACGCCGGCGACCATCTCCGCGTGCCCGGGCGTGCCGGCCAGGTCGTGGACCACGCTGAGCCGGCTGACGCCGCCCTTGCCCTCGTCGATCTCGTACGTGAGGCGCGTGAAGCCCTCGGCGGCCATGCGCGGGTCCATCGCCATGCGCCAGGTGATGACCAGCCTGCGCGGCGGGTCGGCCTCGATGACCTCGCCATCGACTGCGACCTCGGGCATGCCCATGGCGAGCATGCCCGCGTTGGCGTAGCCGCGGTACTTGCCGCCGGGACGCAGCTCGAACTCGTCGCGCAGGCCGTAGCCGAAGCGCTGCGTCCATTCGGGCGTGGTGATCGCGTCCCAGATCGCCTGCGGTGTGGCACGGATGAAGACGCGGTAGACCTGCGTGGTGCCGGTGTCCGCTGCTGCGCTGGTCGTCATGCGGTTTCCTCTTCCAGTCGGCGCTTGAGGTCGGTGAGCGCCGACACGCGGCGCTCGGCGAACTTGTCGATCCACCGGTCGTGGATGAGCCGGATGGGAACGACGTTGAGGTAGTGGAGCTTCTCGCGCCCTGCCCGGCGCGTCACCACCAGCCCCGCATCTTCCAGGACGCGGAGGTGCTTCATGACGCCGAACCGCGTCATCTCCAGCTCCGATTCCAACTCCGTGAGCGTGCGCCCGTCCCGCACGAAGAGGCGGTCCAGGAGGAACCGCCGCGTGGGGTCGGCCAGCGCCTTGAACACGAGGTCTTCGTCGTCTGACATGGCGGTATGATATGTGACCGTATGGTCACGTGTCAAGGAGAGTGGGCGCGTCCTGCCGTGTGCGAACCGGCAGCCGTGGACGCCGCCAACGTTTCGGGCGGGGCGTCTGTATATCGCCACGCACTCGGGCGCGGGGGCCTGCGGCGGAGCGTGGCCGCCGTGATGACGCGGGCGCCGGCGAGGCGTTACCAAGGGGCTGGTCCTAACGCGGCGTTGCCGTTAATATTGGCTCCGAATGAAAACCCCACGCCGGCCCCGCAGTTCTGTCCATCTTCTGTAAGCTTGTGCGCCGCAGCGATTTGCGGTAGATTGATTCGCGCGGCCGGTTCGCCGTGCCTCCCCCCATGACGACGAGGACACCCCCTTGAAGATTCTCTCTCGCGTTCTGCTTCCCGCGGTGCTCGCCGCCGGGATCTGCACCTCTGCCGCGCATGCGCAGATGCTTCCGGGCGCCTCGCCCGACTACGCGGGCATGGACCGCGAGTTCCGCTCGACCACGCTGCGCGAGGTTAACAACCTGGTGGAGGGCCTGCGCGCGGGGTGGCAGCAGCACAACGCCCGTAGCGTGGCCGACCTCTACACCGACAACGCCGTGCTGGTGCTCCCCGAGCAGGCCGCCCTTCACGGCCACAAGGCGATCGAGCAGGGCCTGGCACGGGTGCTTCCGCACGCCGGCGGCATCCAGCTCAGCCTCGTGGACAGCGACGTGAGCACGAGCCTGGCCTTCACCTCGGGCGAGTTCTACTACGAGGACACCAGCGGCGAGGCCAGCGTGCCCGTGAGCGGCACCTACACGCTGGTGATGAAGGGCAACGGCCGCGGCGGCTGGAAGATCCGCTCGCTGGTCTTCAACCCGACGCCCGCGGCACCCGCCGCGTCGGCGACGGCCACCGCCGCGCCGGCTGCGGCTCCCGCGGGGACCGCGGCGCAGGCTCCGGCCGCGCCCGCCGGCACCATGCCCGCTACGCCGCCCGCGAGCTGACGCCCGCGGCCGTCCGGCCGGATCGAGACAAGCAACAGAAGAGGGGCGGCTCCGCGACGGGGCCGCCCCTCTTCGTCGTGCCATCACATCGGCGGGGAACCCGGCGGTGCTGCCGATCTGCCGAACCGGCCTGCATCTTCGGTCCAACGCGCATCCGCGCCATCTGCGGGACCGTCGCGCATCCACCACTCGTCCCGCATACACGGCCGGCCTCACGTCCCGCATCTACGGCTGCCAGTCTCATCGATCTGGCCCTATCTCCCGCCGGCGATCCATCTCCCGAATCTCCCGAGGTCAGACCTTGCTGTTGGCCGTCTCGACCGTCTGCGTCCCGTCGGAGTGGGGCACGAGGTGCATGTCGCCGAAGATGTGGGGCGATTCGCCGCGCATGACGGTGAGCACGGCGGCGGCCAGGCGGCGGATCTCCACGTCGGCGGCGCCGCTGCCGCGCATCTCGGCGAAGTGGCGCCAGGCGCGGGCATTGCCGGTGACGACGATCTTGGTCTCGGCGCAGTTGGGCAGCACGGCGCGGGCGGCCTGGCGCGCGCGCTTCTTCCGCATGGTGGCGGGCCCGTCGTCGCCCACCTGGCCGGTGACGGCGGCCAGCAGGTCGCGATACGCCTGGAGGCTGCTCTCGCACGCGCCGGCCCAGATGGCGAACGACGGCGAGTCTTCGTCGATCTCCGGCGGGAGCACGAAGGCGATGTCGGACTCGTCCACGTAGCGCTGGCTGAGCTGCGAGAAGCCGAAGCCCGCGCGGTGCCGCACCAGCTCGTGCGTGAGCGAGCGGCTGACGCCCTCCAGCAGCAGCGTCCACACGGCATGCTCCAGTACGCTGCCGTGCTTGACCTGCAGGATGTTGGCGAGGTACGACTCGTTGGTGGTGCGGCCGGGGATGGATTTGTGGCCGCCTTCCAGCCCCGCCTCCTCGCCGAACGACAGGTAGCAGAGGCGGCCCGCGAACTCGGCCACGGCCTCGCCCGCCACGTCGCTGTCGCTCTGCCAGCGGATGTGCTCGGGCGGCGTGAACTGCTGGCGCGCGATCACGGTGACGCGGGGCTCGCGGACGATGTGCATCGGGGGGGTCTCCGGAAGGCGGGGCAGGGTGGGCGCGGCGCCGAAAAGGTAGACGGTCGGCAGGCGCTGGACAAGCGTGCTCGGGAGATGTGGAGCGGTGCCCGTGCGGTTGCGCCGGCGTGGCGCGGGGCGGCACTTTGTCCGCCTGCTCCGGCGTGTCCGCGGGGGCCGAACGAACGTCACGGAGGAGGCGGGTTGCGCATCGCGTCGCTGCTTTCGAGCGCCACGGAGATCGTGTACGAGCTGGGGCTGCAGGACAGCCTGGTCGGCATCTCGCACGAGTGCGACTGGCCGCCGGAGGCGCTGCACCTGCCCCGGCTGAGCCGAGTTCGCTTCGACCCCGCCGGCCTCACCAGCGGCGAGATCGACGCGGAGGTTCGCCGCTGCATGGCGGAGTTCGGCAGCGTGTACGAGATCGACACGGCGCTGCTGGCGGAGCTGAAGCCGGACCTGGTGCTCACCCAGGCCGTGTGCGAGGTCTGCGCGGTGCCGACCGCGTCCGTGCACGAAGCCGTCGCGCGGATGCCGGTGCCTGCGCGCGTGCTCTCGCTGGACGCGCACACCCTGGCGGAGATCCTGGCGACGGTGCGGCAGGTGGCGGACGCGGCGGGCGAGCTGGCGCGCGGGGCACAGGCGGAGGCGCGGCTGCGCGGGCGCTTGGAGCGCGTGGCGTCCGCCGTCGCCGGCCGGGTGCGGCCGCGCGTGCTGGCGCTGGAGTGGCTGGACCCGCCGTTCGCGCCCGGCCACTGGATCCCGGAGATGATCGAGATGGCGGGCGGCGACTGTCTCCTGCGAGATTCCGGCGGGCACTCGGTAGAGGTGCCGTGGGCGGCGGTGGATGCGCTCGCGCACGACCGGCTGCTGCTCGTTCCCTGCGGCTACGCGATGGACGCCGCGCGCGCCGACGCAGACCGAGTGCGCGAACGTCTCCGCGCGTTTGCGGGTGGGACGATCGACGCCGGGCACGCGGCGGTGGGCCACAGCGCGTACTTCAGCCGCTCCGGCCCGCGCGTGGTGGACGGCGTGGAGCTGCTCGCCGCCTGGCTGCACCCCGACGTCGCGCCGCGGGTGGAGATGGCCGGGCGGTTGGAGGCGTGGCGATAGCGGGACCGCCCGCCATCATCTGTCCTTCAGGACCTCCCACTCCCCTTCCGCAACGGGCTCCATCGGGTCGGCGTACGTGATCACCTGGCCACGAAGCCGGTCATCGACGGCATCCGTCGCTTCCGACGCCTGACGTAGCACGACCTCGACGGTCGTGCCGGCGGGAAACGGCAGGTCGCGGAGCGTCAGCGAACCGTCCGCGGACACGCGGCCGAGAGTGCGGTGTGATTCGGGCATACCATCCTCCACGTGGGTTCGTCGAGTCGCGCGCCCTCCGTTGTCGCCCCTTACGTCTGCATGAAGTGGTCTTCGGGGACGAAGCGGGCCCACTGGTGCCGGGCAAAGGCCAGGAAGGCGGCCGGGGCCGTGCGGAAGGCGGCGTCCGGCCTCATCTCGCCGCCTGCGCCGGCGCCCTTGGGCCGCGTGGTGCCGCGGATGGCGTACTTCGCGGCCCCTTCGTGCATGATGAGCTTGAGGACGGCAGGGCTCACGTCGCTGCGGCACGCCAGGACGTACAGGAACGACGTCTCCGCCACACCGTCGCGGTCCAGGTCGGTGACGGCCAGGCTGCCGGGCTCGAAGCCCGCCGTGAGGTCGAAGTCGCAGGCGGGCTGGAGTCGAACGTGCGCCACAGCAGCGTGTACCGGCCCGCGCCGCGCCGGCGGTAGTGGTACGCGTACACTTCGCCCCGCCTGCACGGGTCGGAGAGCGAGCCGGTCTCCTTCGCGCACACCTTCTGCGGCACGGGCAGCGGCCCGGACTGCGTTAGCAGCACCACGTTCTCGCCCGTCCGGTCGGTCCACCGGCGCGCGGCCACCACGCGGCCGGCGTGCGCGACCTCGCGCGGGAGCGTCCGCACGTCCACAGCGCGCGTGGCGACCTGCTGCGCAAGTGAGATTCGAGGCGCGCCGCACGAGAGGACTAGCGCGGTGGCGGCGAAAAAGCGAGTGCGCATCTTCCGTCCGGTGAGCGTTTCGGGCGCTCAGCAATCAACGCTGAACGAGAGAGGGCGCGGCTTTCGACGCTGCGCATCCGCGGAAGTTGCCCGGCCCGCGCATGCCGGGCAAGGTGCGCGGGGGAGACGTGGGCGCGTCCCGCATCGCATCTACCGATCACCCCCTGGCCATCTCGTCGCGCGGCGAATCCGCGAGCGACGTTGCGCCGCCGCGCCATGGGCCTACCTTCTCCGGGCGCGACGGGACGATGGAAGGCGCGGCGCTTGCGAAAGCGCGGGCGTTTCCTCGCCTCCGCGGGAGCGAGGCCGAAGGCCCGTCATCCACACGCCAACCGCAACACACCGAGGATAGAACCCATGCGATTCCTGTCCACGCGGCTGCACGGCGTGCTCGACTACCTGGTGGGGCTGCTGCTCATCGCCGCGCCGTTCGTTCTCCACTTCGGGCGCGGGGGGCCCGAGCAGTGGGTTCCCGTGGGGCTGGGCGCCGCCGTCATCGCGTACAGCCTGCTCACCGACTACGAGCTGGGCGCGGTGCGGAAGATCGCGATGCCGGCGCACCTGTGGCTGGACGCGGTGGGCGGCGCCTTCCTGGCCGCGTCGCCGTGGATCTTCGGCTTCGACCAGCAGGTGTGCAGGCCGCACCTGATCGTGGGGCTGCTGGAGATCGTGGTGGCGTTCTTCAGCAACACCATCCCGTCGTACGAGCGCCGCCGTGCGCGCTGAGCTTCCGGCCGACGAGCACTTCGAGGCGGGCGGCGAGACGGCCGGGGCCCGAATCCGCAGCTACGCGGAGACGGGGGCCGGCTGCCACTCGGTGGCGCTGCCGGAGGCGCTGCGCATCTTCCACGCGGGCAACGCGCTGCACCCGCCCGCCAAGCACGTGCCGCCGGGAGGCGTGGGCGCCGGCACCGCTGCCTGGGCCGAGAGCGCCGACCCCGACGCCGACGCGCGCCCCGGGCCGGAGCCGGAGCCGCCGGAGCACGCCAACGTGCCGCTGGTGTGGATCGACGTGGAGCGGCCGGGCGACGACGAGGCGGCCTTCCTGCGCGACGAGCTGCGCTTCCACCCGCTGGCGGTGGAGGACTGCCTGCGCGGCCGGCAGCGCCCCAAGCTGGACCGCTACCCCGGCTACTACTTCATGGTGCTGTACACGGCGCACCTGAACGGCGACCGCAAGCGCATCGCCCTGCACGAGGTGCACCTGTTCGTGGGGCGGCACTACGTGGTGACGGTGCACGACCACCCCATCCCCGAGCTGCGCGAGGTGCTGGCCCGCTGGCGCAGCTCGCCGCACGAGCTGCGCACGTCCGGCGCGGTGGCCCACGCGCTCATCGACGCCATCGTCGACGACTACTTCCCCATGCTCGACCACTTCGCCGAGCGGGTGGACGAGGTGGAGGCGGGCGTGTTCGCGGCGCAGAACGCCAACATGAAGCACATCCTGGGGCTGCGGCGCGAACTGACGCTGTTCCGCAAGGTGGTGGGCCCGGAGCGCGACCTTCTGGGCACGCTGCTGCGGCGCGACGTGGGCTTCCTGGGCACCGAGCTGTCGCTGTACTTCCAGGACGTGCACGACCACGCCATGCGCGTGGTGGAGGAGATCGACACCCTGCGCGACCTGCTCTCGGTGGCGCTCGAGGGCCAGCTCTCCATGTCGTCCAACCAGCTCAACGTGACCATGCGGGTGATGGCGGCGTGGTCCATCATCCTCATGGCGATCACGCTGGTGGCGGGCATCTACGGCATGAACTTCCACATCATGCCCGAGCTTGCGTGGCATTACGGCTACGCCTTCGCGCTGGGCCTGATGGCGTTCATCGGCGTGGGGCTCATCGCCTACTTCCGCCACCGCCGCTGGATCTGACCGTCGTCAGGAGATGCGGGAGATGCGGGAGATGCGGGAGATGCGGGAGATGCACGGCGGGGGAGGCGACGGCGGACGGCGGGGGAGCCGATCGATGGGGAATCGCGAAGGGGGATGCCGAGCGTGGCGTCTCCCTTCGCCGTTTTCGGTAGATGCACATCCACCGGCCGGCGCCGCTCCGGATGCAATTCCGCGGATGCGCGGCATCGGCGGCTGCGATCATCCGCCTCGTATCTCCCGTCCAAACGCGACGGCCTGCCGGCACGGATCTCCCGCCGTTTGCGGGTGCGGCGGCGCGGCGTCTATCTTGGCGCATCCGCTGACCCGTTCCGCCCGCCCTGCCGCTCGCGCCGGGCGCGGCTTCCGACAAGACCAAAGGAGCACGAATGAGCCGGACCTTCCGGTGCCTGGCGCCCGCGCTGGCCGCCTGCGCGCTCGCGGGCGCCGCCGCCGCGCAGACCGTGGCCGCGCGCCCGGCCGCCGCTCGGAGCAGCTTCCCTCTGACGGTGGAGAGCATCATGCGCGGCCCGCTGCTCGTGGGCCGCTCGCCAGACGAGGTGCGCTGGTCGCCGGACTCGCGCTGGGTCTACTTCCGCTGGCGGCGCGACAATCCCGGCGACACCGCCACCGCCGTCTACCGCGTCGCGGCCCAGGGCGGCGCGCCGGAGCGGCTGGCGGACAGCACCGCGGCCCGCGTGGCGCCCGCGCGCACCGGCGGCGAATGGTCGCGCGCACACGACCGCCGGGCCGAGGTGCGCAACGGCGACGTGTTCGTCATCGACCGCGGCGGCGCCGAGCACCGCATCACGCAGACGCCGGCGCGTGAGAGCGAGGCGCACCTGTCGCGCGACGGGCGCACCGTCACCTTCCTCTCCGGCGGCAACGTCTTCGCCGTCGATGTCGCGGGCGGCACCCTCCGCCAGCTCACCGACATCCGCGGCGCCGACGCGCCCAAGCGGGACGCGCTCGCCGGCCAGCGCGGCTGGCTCCACGACCAGCAGGACACGCTCTTCGCCGTGGTCCGCGACCGCCGCGCCGAGCGCGAGCACCGCGAGATGCTGGACTCGCTGCGCACCGCGCTGCGCCCCATCTACCTGGGCAAGAACGCCTCGGTCGCATCCGCGCAGGTGTCGCCGTCCGGACGCTACCTGCTTCTGGACGTGAACGAGAGCGTGGAGGGCGAGAAGGCCACCATCGTCCCCGCCTGGGTCACCGAGAGCGGCTACACCGAGCCGCTGAACGGCCGCGGCAAGGTGGGCGACGTGCAGGACGGCGAGCGCGTTGCGGTCGTCGAGCTCGCCACCTCCCGCGTGTCGTGGGTGCAGCCCGAGGCAAAGGACCGCAAGATGACGCTCACCGCGCTGGAGTGGGCGCCGGACGCCGACCGAGCGCTGGTGATGGGCGAGTCCGCCGACTTCAAGGACCGCTGGCTCTACGTCGTCGGTCCGGATGGCAAGGCAACGACGGTGGACCGGCTGCACGACGCGGCCTGGGTGGGCGGCCCCGCGTACGGCAGCGCGGGCTGGCTCTCGGACGAGCGCGTGTGGTTCGTGTCCGAGCGCAGCGGCTACGCGCACCTGTACGCCGCCCCCGCGGCCGGTGGCGAGGCGCAGGCGCTCACGCAGGGCGCGTGGGAGGTGACCGACGTGCAGCTCTCGCCGGACCGGCGCATGTTCTGGCTCACCACCAGCGAGACGCATCCCGGCGAGCGCGGGCTGTACGCCGTCCCGGCCGCGGGCGGCGCGCGGACGCGCATCGACCGGCTGGAGGGGTGGAACGAAGGGCTGGTCTCGCCGGACGGGCGGTGGGTCGCCGTCACGCATTCCACCGCGAACGAGCCGCCGGAGCTGTATCTCATGCCCAACCGTGCGGGCGCCCCCGCCCGCCGCGTGACCGAGTCCACCACGGCCGAGTTCCGCATGGGGCCGTGGATCAAGCCCGAGGTCGTGACCTTCACCGCGCGCGACGGAGCCACGGTCCACGCCCGCATCTACCGCCCGCGCGAGCTGGGCGCGAGCGCGAACGGCGGCGCCGTCGTCTTCGTGCACGGCGCCGGCTATCTCCAGAACGCGCACCGCGGGTGGAGCACGTACTACCGCGAGTACATGTTCAACCACCTACTCGCTTCGCGCGGCATCACCGTCTTGGACGTGGACTACCGCGGGTCGGCGGGGTATGGCGCCGCGTGGCGCACCGGCATCTACCGGCACATGGGCGGCAAGGACCTGTCGGACCAGGTGGATGGCGTGCGCTGGCTGGTGGCGAACGAGGGGGTAGATGCGAAGCGCGT
>DASRQW010000141.1 GCA_035696245.1 Longimicrobiaceae bacterium
CCGAGGAGGCGGGGAAGCTCGCCGGTGGCGGCACCAGGGTCGGACTCCTCCTGCTTGGCGGCGGCCTGGTGCTGCTGGGCGATGGCCGCCGCGCCTAGCAGGTTCCCGCCGCCGCTCACCGAGTCGATGATGTTGCTGGGCACCATCATCAGCGCGCCCTTCTGCTTCAGGCCCTCGTACAGGATGTTCATCGCCCGCAGCTGGAGCGCGGTGGGGTTGTCGGCGTACATCTCGGCGGCCTGCTTGAACAGCACCGCGATCTCCCGCTCGGCCTCGCCCAGGATGATGCGCGCCTGCTTCTCGCGCGAGGCCTGCGCCTCGCGCGACATGGCGTCCTGGAGCGAGGTGGGGATCACCACGTCGCGCATCTCCACCGAGTGCACCGTCACGCCCCACGGGTTGGAGCGCTCGTCGATCAGCGCCTTCAGCTCCTGCTCGATGCGCTCGCGCCCCCGCAGCAGGTCGGCCAGCGACGTGCGGCCGATGATGTCGCGCAGGCCCGTCTGCGCCGCCCACGTCACCGCCTGCGCGTAGTCCTGCACCTCCAGCGCGGCCTTCTCCGCGTCGTGCACCATCCAGAACAGCACCGCGTCCACGTTCACGGGGACCGTGTCGGAAGTCAGCGTCTCTTCGGCGGCGAAGGTCGTGGTGATCGTGCGCTGGTCGATCCACGACGAGATGGTGTCGACCATGGGGATCACGAAGAACGGGCCGGGGCCCTTCAACCCCACGAAGCGCCCCATGCGCAGCACCACCGCGCGCTCCCACTGCCGCGCGATCTTGGGCGACATCGACGCCAGGATGCCTGCGGCGGCCCCCACGACGATGCCGGCGATGCTGCTCGTGGCGGCGCTCACGGCCAGGCCGACGCCCACGGGCGCGAGCAGCGCCAGGGCGGAGAGGAAGTTCATGCGCCCGCCGCTGCCTGCGCTCACGGGCAGGCTCTGCTGGCGGGGGACCATGTCGGTGCTGGGCATCTCGGCTCTTCTCCTCAGCGCGTACGGCGGCTGTTCATGTGGATGATCACGTCGTCCAGCGAGAACCCAAGGTCGCTGGCGGCGCGCAGGAAGGTGTCTTCCAGCGCCGACAGTTCGGCCAGCAGCTCCTCTTCGCGGATGCCGACGGGCGTGGAGCGGACTACGAGCCCCACGCCCGGCCGGGTTTCGACCACGCCCTGGCGCTCCAGCTCTGCGTAGGCGCGCGCCACCGTGTTGCCGCCCACGCGCAGGTCCACCGCCAGCTGCCGCACCGTGGGCAGCGCGTCGCCGGGCGAGAGCAGCCCCGCTCCCACCGCCGATCGCACGGTGCGGACGAGCTGCGCCTCCACCGGCGTGGGGTCGGAGTGGTCGACGTGGAACATGCGGATGAGCCTGGGGGGAGTCGGCGTCGGGAGATGCGGATCGGGATGCGCGAGATGCGCGGCTTCGCGTGGGCGGATGCGCGGGCCCGGCACGTGCCTGCGGATGCGCGGCCTCCGCCCCTCCCCATCGCGCATCGGCGCATCACCGCCGATGCGCAGCGGGCGATGCGTTCCACCCGGAGGGGCGCGAGCACGGCTTCGCATCTTCCGCATCTGCGGTACTCCGTAGCTAACGCGTGCGCCGCGGCGGTGTCAAGCCCGCACGCGCTTCATCCCCCGCCATCTCGCCGAAGCCAATCCGTAAGCCCGGCCCATCGAGCGAGCCCCTTGCGCGGATGAACACGTCCACGCATAATGGTAACTATATGGTTACCATTTCTTCGGAGGAGATGCTGGACCGGGTGTTCGCGGCGCTGTCGGACTCGACGCGGCGCGCGATCCTGGCGCGGCTCGCGGGCGGAGAGGCCACGGTGGGCGAGTTGGCCGAGCCCTTCGCCATGTCGCGCCCTGCCGTCTCCAAGCACCTGGACGTGCTGGAGAGGGCGGGGCTGGTGCACCGGGTGCCCGACGGGCGGGTGAACCGGTGCCAGCTGGACGGCGAGCCGCTGCGCGACGCGGCCGCCTGGATGGAGCACTACCGGCGGTACTGGGAGGGCCAGCTGGATGCGCTGGCCCGCTACCTCGAGACGGAGGAAGAGCCATGAGCGTGCAGGAAACCGAAGTGCTCACGCTGCGACTGGAGCGCGTGATCCGTGCGGATCGCGAGCGCGTGTTCGCCGCGTGGACGCAGCCCGAGCTGCTCCAGCGCTGGTCCGCGCCCGAAGGGATGACCGTGGGCGAGGGGGAGGCGGACCTGCGCCCCGGCGGCCGCTGGCGCGTGGTGATGCTGGCGGCCGACGGCACGCCGCACGAGGCGTTCGGCGTCTACCAGGTGGTCGATCGCCCCGCGAAGCTGGTGTACACGCACGCCTGGCTGAACGGCCACGGCGCCACCGCCAGCACGCCCGAGACGATGCTGACGGTCGAGTTCCTGGCCGAGGCGGGCGGCACGCGCGTGGTGCTGGTGCAGGAAGGCTTCGCCACCGAGGGAAGCCGTGACGGGCATGACGAGGGCTGGACCAGCTGCCTGGACAAGCTGGTGGCGATGTTCGCCGGGGGTGCCGCATGAGCCCCGCCGACTACCTCCGCTACCAGGCCGGGGCGACGCGCCAGGTCGTGAACCTCAACATCGCAGGCATCACGGACGAGGAGAGCCTGGTGCAGCCGGAGCCCGCGGGCAACTGCATCAACTTCGTCCTCGGTCACCTGCTCAACGTGTACGGCCAGGCGATGGGGCTGCTGGGCGCGTCGCCCGTGCTGTCGCCGGAGAAGCTGAAGCGGTACGAGCGCGGCGCCCCGCCCATCACCGGCGAGGCGGACGCGCTGGCCTTCGCGGAGCTCGCCGCCGCGTGGGACGAGACGTGCGGCAGGGTGGACGCGGCCCTCGCCGCCCTCCCCGCCGAGCGCCTGGCGGAAAAAGCACCGCGGAGCCCCACGGGCAACCCGGACGAGACGGTGGGCACGCTGCTCTTCACCGTGCTCTTCCACCAGGCGTACCACGCGGGCCAGCTCGGCATCCTGCGCCGGATCGCCGGGAAGCCGGGCGCCATCGCCTGACGCGGCACGTGCAGGCGCGGGCTCGTCGCCCTCGATGGAATATCCGGCTCGGCTGCCTACGGCGGTCGGGCCGGAACAGCTTGTGGTGGATGCCGATCGTCGTCGGTTGGATTCGGATCGCGCGGGACCGGTAGACACGCGTCGCGGAAGCTGGCGACGGGTGGAGAAGCGGTTAACGGGTCAGTCTTCCTGCGAAGTCTCTCCTTCCACCGTCTCCGTCTCGGTTTCCGTCTCGATGACGATGCCGATGGTGCGCAGGGCGGCGCGGCGGCGCTGGGGGTAGGTGGCGGCCTCCAGCGCGTCCACGGCGGCGGTGCCGAACTCCGCCGCGGGGTCGAAGCCCAGGCTGGCCAGCAGCTCGCGCAGGTAGGTCACCTCCAGCCCGCGCTCCTCGATGAGGCGGGCGATGTCCGCGTCGTTCATCTCTTCCATCCCGGTCGGCGATTCCATCCGTTTCCATCTCCCGAGCATCGTGCGTGCCGCCACGCGCGAAAACAGCGGCGGGGCGCCCGTGAGCGCCCCGCCGTTCGTGCATCCGCCTGCAATCTACCGGCTACCGAAGCTGTTCTGTGGGCGGGGAGAGGCCCCCTCCCCCGGCCCCTCCCCCAAAACTGCCTGGGGGAGGGGAGACCAGAAGTGCGCGCGGGCAGCGTGGTCGCTCGCTGAAATGGTGTGGTTCGTCCACGGAGTGTAGTGGCCAACTAGCCCTAACCCCTTCCCCCGCCGTGGAATAGGCTCCCCTCTCCCGCTTGCGGGAGAGGGGCTGGGGGAGGGGGTGCCTACGCGTGCACGCTCGCCGTCAGCCGCCGCAGGAGCGGGACGAGCAGGAGCAGCAGCACCGCGGCGCCGAGCGAGGTCGCCACCGGGATGGTGAAGAAGGTCGCCTGAGAGTGGATATTCTCCGTCATGGCGGCCAGCGTGCCGCCCAGCTTGTTGGCGGCCGCGTTCGCCAGGAACCACACGCCCATGAGCAGCGACGCCAGCCGGGCGGGCGCCACCTTGCTCACGTAGCTCAAGCCCACCGGGCTCAGGCAGAGCTCGCCCCAGGTGTGGAAGAGGTACGCCATGATCAGCCAGAACGGGCTCACCTTGTTGCCCGCGTCCACGCTGTGCCCAGCGGCGACCAGGAAGAGGAAGCCCAGGCCCACCATGGCCAGGCCGAACACCATCTTCAGCGCGGTGGGCGGCTCCTTGCCCGTCGTGCCCAGCCGCACCCACATGGCCGCGAAGAGCGGCGCGAAGCCGATGATGAAGAGCGGGTTCACCGCCTGGTACCAGCTGGACGGGAACTCGAACCCGAACACGCGGTTGTTGGTGAACTTGTCCGCGAACAGCGTCATGGAGCTGCCCGCCTGCTCGAACGCCATCCAGAAGAAGATGACGAAGAAGACCAGGATGAAGATCGCCAGCACCCGCTTGCGCTCCTCGCCGTGCGTGCCCAGCACCGAGTAGCCCAGCGCCCCGCCGATGATGGCGCCCATCGCCAGCGCCAGCGGGCTCAGCACGCTCCCGTTCCACGCCATCCCGCCGTTCGCGTACGAGAGGTTCGAGCCCAACCAGAAGAGCGCGACGCCCACGAGCGCGCCCAGCACCGCGTGCACCAGCTTGCCCTCGGTCTCGCCGCTGATGGCCGCCATGGCCGCCCGCGTCTCGTTCGTGGGCTTCAGGCCGATGCCCGGCAGGTACTTGTCCACTCCGTACATGTACAGCACCAGGCCGATCACCATGCCCACGCCCGCCGCGGCGAAGCCGTAGTGCCAGCCCACCTTCTGCGCCAGCGTGCCGCACAGGAACGGCGCCAGGAAGGCGCCCAGGTTCACGCCCATGTAGAAGATGGTGAACCCCGCGTCGCGCCGCTTGTCGCCGTCCTTGTAGAGCTGCCCCACCATGGTGGACACGTTCGGCTTGAAGAAGCCCGTGCCGATGATGATGAGCCCCAGGCCCGCGTAGAACATGGAGATGCCGGGGAAGGCCAGCGCGAAGTGCCCCATGGCGATGATGATGCCGCCTATGAGCAGCGACCGGCGCGTGCCGATGTACCGGTCCGCCAGGTAGCCGCCGATGAGGGGGGTGAGGTACACCAGCGCCGTGTAGGTGCCGTACAGGTTGGCCGCGTCGCCCACCGACCACTTGAGCGCGTTGACCAGGTACAGCACCAGGATGGAGCGCATGCCGTAGTACGACACGCGCTCCCACATCTCCACGCCGAACAGCAGGCGCAGGCCGCGCGGGTGGCCGTAGAAGCTGGTGTCGCCCACCAGCTCGGGCTGCGATGCGTCGATGCCGACGGCGTCGGTGATGGTTGCCACGGGGTTGTCGGGGTGAGGGGTGGGTGCGGAAACGGCCCCGCCGCCCGGCCCTGCGCGGAGAGCGCGGGCGGGGCGGCGGGCGGAAGGTCCTACCGGGTGTCGGCCATCATCCGGCGGATGGGCACGATGAGCGCCGCGCAGACCGCGGCCGAGGCGAGCAGCCCGATGGTGGTCCACTGGAACACGCCGGGCATCTGGTCCAGCTTCTCCGGGTCCACGTTGCCGCCGATGAGGCCGGCGATCAGGTTGCCCAGCGCGGCGGCCATGAACCACACGCCCATCATCTGCCCCTTGAACTTCACCGGCGCAAGCTTCGTCATCGACGAAAGGCCCACGGGGCTCAGGCAGAGCTCGCCGAGCGTCTGGAAGAAGTAGCTCGCCACCAGCCACCAGATGGAGACGCGCACCTGGCCGTTGGCCGCCAGCACCACGTGCGCCGCACGGATCATCAGCCCGAAGCCGATGGCGGCGAAGAGCAGGCCCAGCGAGAACTTGGTGGGGCTGGACGGGTCCTTGCCGCGGCGGCCCAGCGCCACCCAGATCCAGGCGAACACCGGGGCCAGGCTGATCACGAAGATCGAGTTCACCGCCTGCACCCACGTGATGGGCATCTCCCACCCGAAGATGGTGCGGTCGGTGTAGTCTTTGGCGAACAGGTTCAGCGACGTGGGCGCCTGCTCGAACGCCGCCCAGAAGATGATGGCGAACACGAAGAGCACCAGGATCACCGCCACCCGCTTCATCTCGTCGCGCGAGAGGCCGCCGGCCAGGAAGATGTACGCGAAGTACAGCACCGCGAGCCCCGTGATCACGTAGCCCATCGACTCGGCGACCGCCTTGGCGTTCACGCGCAGGTGGCCCGTCATGGCCATCACGCCCACTGCGACGATCACCGCGAGGGCCACGGCCAGGACGGTCTTGATCGTCCGCTCCTGGCGTGCCTGCACCGCCGCGTCGGGGTGGCGGGCGGGCTCCAGGCCCAGCGTTCCCAGCGTCTTGTCCGCCCGCAGGCTGAACAGGATCACGCCGAAGATCATGCCCAGGCCGGCGGCGCCGAAGCCGTAGTGCCAGCCCACCTTCTCGCCCAGCAGGCCGGTGATGAGGGGGGCGATCAGGGCGCCGGTGTTGATGCCCATGTAGAAGATGGAGAAGCCTGCGTCGCGGCGGCTGCCGCCCTCGGGGTACAGGTCGCCCACCATGGCCGAGATGTTCGGCTTGAGCAGGCCCGTGCCGCAGACGATGAGGAAGAGGCCCGCGAAGAACGCCGGCCGCGACAGCAGCGCCGAGAGGCCGATGGCGATGTGGCCCAGGGCGATGAGGATGGCGCCCAGCTTCACCGCACGGCGCAGGCCCAGCAGCCGGTCCGCGATCCAGCCGCCCGGCAGCGACGACAGGTACACGCTGGCGGCGTAGATGCCCACGATGGCCGACGCCTCGCCGCGGTCGTAGCCGAAGCCGCCCCGCGTGAGCGCCGCCGTCATGAACAGCACCAGCAGCGGGCGGATGCCGTAGAACGAGAACCGCTCCCACATCTCCGTGAAGAAGAGCGTGGAGAGGCCCTTGGGGTGGCCCAGGAAGCTGCCTTCCGGCACCCTGGGCGGCACGCGCGGCTCGTCGTGCGTGGCGGTGGCCGCCTCGGGAGTGGCGAACTCCGGGATGGAATCTCGGTTCATGGGCTGTGCGGAAGGGAGCGTCGGGAACGGCGCGGGCCGGCGCCGCGCCACGAGAGCGGCGCGGTGCGGGCGGGAGATGGGCCGCGGGAGCGCGGCGGCTTGCGTGTTTGGCCCTGGAGCTTACTGTTTCCGCGTACGCGGCGCCAGGGGGCCCCGCCCGGCACGCCGCGTCACGTTCGCGGCGCCGGAGATGGTGTATCCCCGTGCCCCTTCCCAAGTTCCCTGCACGCGGCACCCGGTTCGCCACCAGATGAGCACGCATCGCAGCCCCGCATCTCCCGCCGCCGGAAGCACGTCGCCGTCCGGCCCGTTCGGCTCGCCCGCGCCGGAAGGCCGCTCTGCATCCGCGGACGCGCCGTCGTCAACGGATGCAAGCTCTCCGGCGCTCCACGCGAAGATCGCATCTGCAGAGGCGGGCTCCGCATCTCCCGATGCCGGGCCGTTCGCGGCGGAGCTGACGACGGCGCTCGCTGCGGCGGAGATCGCGGCGGGGATGATCGCCGCGCGCGCCGGGGCGGACGAGGTGCGGGAGAAGGGCCGCGCCGACCTCGTCACCGCGGTGGACGAGGCGGTGGAGCGCGCCGTACTCGCCCGCATCCGCGCGGACTTCCCGAACGACGCGATGGTGGCGGAGGAGAGTGCGGCGGGGCGGGTCGAGAGCGGGAGGCGGTGGATCGTGGACCCCATCGACGGGACCACGAACTTCGTGCACGGGCACCCGTTCGTGGCCGTGAGCATCGCCTTCGCGGATGCGGACGGGCCCGCCGCGGGCGTGGTGCGCGCTCCGGCGCTGGGCGAAACCTTCCACGCCGTGCGCGGCGGCGGCGCCTTCGTGAACGGCCGGCCCATGCGCGTGACGGAAGTCGATCGGCCCGCTCGCTCGCTGCTAGCGACCGGCTTTCCGTTCAAGGCGGGCAAGGGCAGCATCGACGCCTACTTCCGCATGCTGGCGGAAATCCTCGCCGCCACGCAGGACGTCCGCCGGGCGGGCAGCGCGGCACTGGACCTGGCGTTCGTGGCCGCGGGGCGCGTGGAGGGCTTCTTCGAGACGGGCCTGGCGCCTTGGGACGTGGCGGCGGGGATGCTGCTCGTGACCGAGGCCGGCGGGCGCGTGGGCGGCTGGCCGGGCGACGCCACGGGCCCGTTGTCCACCGGCCGCGTGCTCGCCAGCAACGGCCGCATCCACGGCTGGCTGGAGGAGATGACGGCGCCGTACGCGGCATCGCTCTGACGCGCGGCACCCCTCGTGCATTGTGGCGCGTGGCGGCCGGCATCGACCCGGCCCGGTCCAGACAGCCAGGAGATTTCCGATGTCGTCTTTCCAGACGTACCTGCTTGGTTTTATCGTCGTGGTGGTGGGGCTCGGGGTGGCGGCGTACCTGCTGCACGCGCCCACCGTGTGGATCGTGGTGGGCGTGGTGGTGCTGCTGGGAGCGGGCATCATCTCGGCCACCAACCGCACCAAGCCGCGCGACCCGCAGGCGCCGCCCCCCGGGCGGTAGCGATCGCCGCGGCGCGCGGCCGGCCGCACGCAGCACCCGCCGCCCCGCCGGAGTCCCCGGCGGGGCGGCTCACGTTGCCAGACAGGAGACGGTTCCATGCCCGAAGGAGTGCCCTCGGAGTACCCGATCGAGGTCGTATGGGAAGGCGACATGCGCTACCGCGGCGGCCCCGCCGGCGGCCCCACGCACGTGGTGGACGGCCATCGCCAGGTCGCCCCGTCGCCGGTGGACTCCGTCCTCGTCGCGCTCGCGTCGTGCTCCGCCATCGACGTGGTGGAGGTGCTGAACAAGCGCCGCACCCCGCCCGCGTCGCTCTCGGTGAGCGTGCGCTTCTCGCGCGCCGCGGTGGCGCCGCGCCGCATCACCGACGTGCATCTCACGTATCGCGTGGCGGCGGACACGGCGCGCGAGCACGTGGAGCGCGCGGTGCAGCTCTCCTTCGACCGCTACTGCTCCGTCGCGCACACCATCGCCCCCGACACCCGCGTCGAGTGGACCGTGGAGCTGGAACCCGCCACGCCCGCGCCGGCTTGACCCTCGGAGATCAAACTCGGTACGGGTGATGTGCGGCGGGGGATCGGCCGGGGGGTTCGGTGGATCCCCGGTGACGCAGTTCGTCAGTCGATGCGCCGCCGACGTGTGGCGAGCGTTCGGCAGATAGGCGGCGGTGCGGTAGATTGACGGCCGTCCGGGAGATCGGAGACGGAGGTTCGATGCGGTGAGGACGATGCTTACCGCTGTGGATACGAGCGGACGGAAGAGGGGGTCGCGGGTGGTCGAGCGAGCGGATCGAGCAGGCGAGCGGGAGATGCGCGGCGGGCCGACGGTGATGAAGTTCGGCGGGACGTCCGTGGGAGATGCCGACGCGCTGCGGCGGCTGGCGGAGATCGTGGCGGAGCGGGCGGAGCTACGGCCCATCGTGGTCGTCTCCGCGATGAGCCGGTTCACGGACGCGCTGGTCGCCGCCGTGCGCCTGGCGGGCGAGGAGGACGTCGCGGGAGCGGTCGCGACGCTGGCGCCGCACCTGGACCGCCACGCCGCCGCCGCGCGCGGGCTGCTTCCGCGTGGGGATGCGGACGAGGTGGCGCGGGCGGTGGACGCGGCGCGCGGCGAGCTGGCGGACCTGCTGCGCATCGCCGCGGCGCACCCGGGGACGCGGGCGCCGCTGCACGACGAGGTGGTCGCGTATGGCGAGCGGCTGTCGTCGCTCCTGGTGGCCGCGGTGCTTCGCGGGGGCGGGCTGCGCGGCAGGCAGGTGGACGCCCGCCGCTGCGTCCGCACCACCCCCGAGCACCGGCGCGCGGAGCCGCTCGCCGGGCCCACTCGCGAGGCCTGCCGCGCCGAGCTGCTTCCGGCGGTTGAAGCTGGCGAGGTGCCGGTGATGGGCGGCTTCATCGGCTCCGCGTTGAGCGGGGCCACGACCACGCTGGGGCGCGGCGGCTCGGACTTCAGCGCCGCGCTGGTAGGAGCCGCCGTGGACGCGGCCGAGATCCAGATCTGGACCGACGTCACCGGCTTCCTCACCGCCGACCCGCGCGTGGTGCCCGAAGCCCGCCGCATCGGCCGCCTGTCGTATGCCGAGGCGGCGGAGCTGGCGTTCTTCGGCGCCAAGGTGCTCCACCCGCGCACCATCGAGCCCGCGGTGGAGCGCGGCATTCCCGTGCGCGTGTGCAACTCGCGCGAGCCGGCCGAGGAGGGCACGCGCATCGGCGCGCGGGCGGAGGAGGCGCCGCAGGGGGTGAAGGCCATCGCGCACAAGGCGGGCGTCACCGTGGTGCAGGTCACGGCGGCGCGCATGCTGGGCGCGTTCGGGTTCATGCGCGCCATCTTCGAGGTCTTCGAGCGCCACCGCACGCCGGTGGACGTGGTCGCCACGTCCGAGGTCAGCGTCTCGCTCTCGCTGGAGGACCGCGAGGATCTGTCCGCCATCTTCGCCGAGCTGCGCGGGCTGGGCACGGTGGAGGTGGAGGAGGGGAACGCCATCGTCTGCGTGGTCGGCGAGGGGCTGCGCTCGACGCCGGGCGTGGCCGGCCGCGTCTTCGGCGCGCTGCCGGACGTGAACGTGCGGATGATCTCGCAGGGTGCATCCCGCCTCAACCTCACCTTCGTGGTCGACGAATCCCGCGCCCGCGAGGTCGTTGCCCGGCTCCACGGCGAGTTCTTCGGCTCGGCCTCGTAGCCGCGGCATCACGTCGGCAGTGCGCCGCGGAACGGCGATCGTCCGTTTCGGCTGCGTTCCGGCGGACGGCCGCACATCTCCCGAACGCAGGTCCGCATCTACCGAGAACGACGACGGCCGGCCTCCTCGCGGAAGCCGGCCGTCGTTCGTTCCGGACGCGCGCGTCAGTCGAAGCTGGAGCTGCTGTCGGAAGGGTCGGAGCGCTCCACGCGGGCGTTGATGCCCTTCTTCACCTCGGCCTTCAGCGCGTTGAACAGCTCCGGCTGCTGCTCGGCGGCCTGGAGGAGCGACCTGGCGCCGTCCGCGCCGCGCCCGGTGATG
>DASRQW010000142.1 GCA_035696245.1 Longimicrobiaceae bacterium
CACCTGCACGTCCTTGCCCTTCTGCGCCCCGCCGCGGCGCCGCGCGCCGCCGCCGAACAGGTCCTCGATCCCCCCGAAGCCGCCGAAGTCGCGCATGAAGATGTTCAGCGCGTCCTCGAAGCCGAAGCCGCCGCCGAAGCCCGCGCCGCCGCCGCCGCTGCCGCGCAGGCCCGCGTGGCCGTAGCGGTCGTACGCGGCGCGCTTGTCGGAGTCGCGCAGCACCTCGTACGCCTCGGTGCACTCCTTGAACTTGGCCTCGGCTTCCTTGTCGCCGCCGTTGCGGTCCGGGTGGAACTCCATGGCCAGCTTGCGATACGCCTTCTTCACCGTCTCGCCGTCCGCATCGCGCGCCACGCCGAGGACCTCGTAGTAATCTCTCATATGTCCAGTCGCCATCGTTTTGTCGGCTCGGGTCGGTCAGGTCAGGAACTCGGTGATCAGCGCGGAGGTGCCGTCCACCAGCGCGATCACGCGGTCGTACGGCATACGCGTGGGCCCGATCACGCCGATCACGCCCTTGAGACCGGCGATGCGGTACTCGGAGGTGACCACGGTAAAGTCAGCCAGAGCGGGGTCGCCGTGCTCCACGCCGATGGTCACGTGCAGCCCGCCGGCGCCCATACGGCTGCCCATTACGCTCGTGAGCAGGTCGCGGCGCTCGGTGAGCTCCACCAGGGCGCGAAGGCGCTCGCCGGTGCTGAACTCCGGCTGCTCGGCCAGGACGGACGCGCGGCCAAGGTGCAGGTCGCCGTCGGCCGTCTCGGGGCCGGCGAACCAGTCGGTGCCGGACTGGAGGAAGACGTTCAGCAGCTCCGCCGCGCCGGGCTCGCCGCCGGCCACCGTGTCGCGCAAGCGGTCCGGCAGCGTCGCGCGGATCTCGCGCAGCGACAGGCCGCCCAGGCGCTCGTTGAGCACGCGCGCGACGGCGGCGAGCGTGGCGGGCGCGATCACGGCGGGCACGTCCACGTACACGGTGCGCACGCCCGCGGCGCGAAGCGCGAGCACGAGCAGCACCTTGCCCTCGGAGATGGGGATCAGCTCCAGCCGCTCCAGGAACGCCTCGTCCATGCGCGGCGCGATGGCGATCCCCAGCTCCTGCGTGAGCAGCCCCAGCACCTGCGCGGCGCGGCGGACCACCTGCTCGATCGCGGCGCCCGTCCCGCCCTGCTCCAGCTCGTGGCGGATGGACTGCCAGTCCGCCGCGGGGGGGCGGGGCCGGCCCATCAGCGCGTCCACGTACAGCCGGTACGCGGCGTCCGTGGGCACCCGGCCGGCGGAGGTGTGGGGATGGTAGAGGTATCCCTTCTCCTCCAGGTCGCTCATGGTGTTCCGCACCGTCGCGGGAGACACGCCGAGCTTGAACCGGCGGGCCACGGTGCGGCTCCCGGCGGGCTCGGCGGTCTCTACGTAGGTGCGGATCACGGCCTCGAGGACGTGGTGCTCGCGCTCGGAAAGGGATTCCTCGGCCATCTTCGCGTTCCGGGGGGACGTGCGGTGAAACGAAATCTGCCGAACTGGCGGACCGCGGTCAACGCGTGCCGGTACTATGCAGGCTCTGCGCCGACTTCCGCCGCCCCGCGCTCGGCCATCTCCAGCGCCAGGCGGTCGAGCAGCAGCCAGCCTTCGGCGGTGAGGCGCAGGACGCCGGCGTCCAGCCGCGCCCAGCCGTGCCGCCTCCAAACGGAGGCGAGGGCGCGCTGCTCGTCCGTCGCGTCGTCCAGCGGGAAGCCGCGGTTCGTGCGCAGCCGCAGCCACACGCGCTCCAGCGCCGCATCTCCCGCTTCCACGACCTCTTCTCCGTCGGTCGGGAGATGTCCGGCCGAGAGCGCGTCGCGGTATGCGTCCCAGCTTCGCACGTTCCACCGCCGAAGCGGGGGATGGTAGGCGTGGGCGCCGGGCCCAAGCGCAGCGTACGGCGCACCCGTCCAGTAGACGAAGTTGTGGCGCGACCAGCGGTTCGGCAGGCCGAAGTTGGAGACCTCGTAATGCTCGAAGCCCGCGCCCGTAAGCCGCTCGTGCGCCAGCAGGTACTCGTCGGCGTAGCGGTCCTCGTCCGCCAGCGTCTCGCGGCCTTCCTTCACCCAGCGGCCGAGCGGCGCGGCGGCTTCGGCGGTCAGGCCGTAGAGCGAGACGTGCTCGGGCTCCAGCAGCATCGCCTGGTGTACGTCCGCCGCCCAGTCGCGGCCCAGGCGGCCGGGAAGGCCGAAGATGAGGTCCACGCTCACGTTGTCGAACCCGGCGGCGCGGGCGGCGTCCATCGCGCGCGCCGGGCCGTCCACGCCGTGCAGGCGCCCCATCCACCGTAGCGCGGGCTCGTGGAAGGTCTGCGCGCCCAGGGAGATGCGGTTCACGCCGCTCGCCTTCCAGTCGCGCGCCAGCTCGGGCGTGAAGCTCTCCGGGTTCGCCTCGCACGTCCACTCGACCGTGGCGGGGTCCCAGGCCGCGTATCTCCCGAGCCGTTCCGCCAGCTCGGCCATCGCGCCGGTGCCGAGGAGCGACGGAGTGCCGCCGCCGACGTAGATGGTGTCGAGGTCGAGGCGGCCCCAGCCACGTTCGGCAACCGTCAAACGAAGCTCCGTCTCGACGGCGTTCAGCCAGTCGGCCGTGGGGGCGGCGGAGGTGGCCTGGACGGCGAAGTCGCAGTACGAGCAGCGGCGCGTGCAGAAGGGGACGTGCACGTACAGCGAGCGCGGCTGCCCCGCATCGTCCCCGCTGCCGTTGTCGCGCATCTGCCCGTCTGCTTCGCTCACCGTTCTCGCCGCTCGCGGTTCATCTCCGGTCAGTGCCGGTGCTCTAACGACACCCATCCGCCGCATGCGTTCCATCGTGCAGACGGAAATCTAACTCCGAGCGCAAGTTGGAGCGTGTCAGCACCCTGGCGGACGACGGAGGGACACGTCGGGAGATGTAAGCGCGCGTCGGGAGATGCGGGTCGATGGATGCTGCTCGGAAGATGCGCGACCGACGACGGAGCTTGCCGATGGAGCTACTTGCGTCGGAACTGCTTGCCGGGGAGCGACTCCACCAGCCCGCGCAGCTCCAGCCCGAGCAACGCGGCGAGGACGTTGCTGGGCGCCAGGTCGGCCGCGGCGGCGAGGTCGTCCACGTGCCTCGCATCGGCCGTGAGGGCGCCGAAGACCTTAGCCTCGTCGGGCGCGAGATCGGACGGAGGCGCGGCGGCGGGCGCATCCACCGAAGGCGATGTAGATGCGGTCGCGGCGATAGGGACGGGCGAGACGGCTGCATGGCCCACGCCGCGCAGCTCTTCGAGGATGTCGTTCGCGGAGGTGACGAGGCGGGCGCCGTCCTTGAGGAGCTGGTTGGTGCCCTCGCTCATGGGCGAGCCGATCTGGCCCGGCACGGCGAAGACCTCCCTGCCCTGCTCCAGCGCGTACGTCACCGTGTGCTGCGCGCCGCTCTTGCTGCCCATCTCGACGACGAGCACGCCCAGGCTGAGCGCGGCGATCAGCCGGTTCCGGCGCGGAAAGTTGCCCGCGTTGGGATCCTCGCCGGGCGCCATCTCGGACAGCAGCAGCCCGCCCTGCCGCACGCGGCGGAAGAGGTCGCGGTTCTCCGGCGGGTAGATGCGGTCGATGCCGTGGCCGAGGACGCCGATGGTGGTGCCGCCCGCGTCCAGCGCCGCGGCGTGCGCAGCGGCATCGATGCCCTTCGCCATCCCGCTCACGATCGTGTAGCCCGCCCGCGCCACGTCGCCCGCGAGGGATGCCGCGGCGCGGCGGCCGTAGTCCGTCGGCTCCCGCGTGCCCACCACCCCGATGCCGGGAGTTCCCAGCAGGTCCAGGTTGCCCGCCGCGAACAGCAGGTACGGCGCGTCGGGCAGAGCGCGGAAGGCGTCCGGGTACGCCAGGTCGTCCGGCGTGATGGCGACGGCGCCAACGTCGCGCAGCGTCTGCATGGCGACGCGCGCGGCAGCCTGCCCGGCGGGCTGCGACGCGGCGGTGATCCCCGCCACCAGCTTGGGCCCGAAGCCCTGCAGCGCCCCCAGCTCCGCGGCGGACGCGCCCAGCACCCGCTCGGCCGAGCCGAAGCGGCTCACGAGCGCGGAGAGGCGGGCGGGGCCAATCCCGGGCACGATGGCGAGCCGGAGGACCGGCTCCAGCGCGGTGGCGGAGAGCGGCATCGGTCAGGGCGTCCAGGGCTCGGGCGGGCCCTCCGCCTCGGCGATCTCGTCGGCCAGCACGCGCGCGGCGTGCCCCCACAGCCCTTCGAGGAGCACGTCCAGCCCGCGCCGCGCCACGGCGGAGATGGTGAACTGCCCCCAGGCCCCGGGCGCGTCCACCCGCGGCTGCTCCCACTCCGGCGGCAGCAGGTCGGCCTTGGTGAAGACCACGCAGTGCTGCTTCTCCGCCAGCTCCTCGCTGTACTGGCCCAGCTCCGCGCGCAGGCGGTCGTACTCCTCCTGCGGCTCCAGCGCGTCCGCCGGGATGAAGATCGCCAGCGTGCGCGTACGCTCGATGTGGCGCAGGAACTGGTGCCCCAGCCCCTTGCCCTCGTGCGCACCCTCGATGATGCCGGGGATGTCGGCCACCACGAACGAGCGGTGGTCGCTGAGCTGCACCACGCCCAGGTTGGGCGTGAGCGTGGTGAACGGGTAGTCCGCCACCTTGGGCGTGGCCGCGGAGATGGCGGCCAGGAAGGTGGACTTGCCCGCGTTCGGCTCGCCCACCAGGCCCACGTCGGCGATCAGCTTCAGCTCCAGGGCGATGCGGCGCTCCTCGCCCGGCTCGCCCGGGTCGGCGCGGCGGGGCGCTTGGTTCGTGGGCGTGGCGAACTGCGCGTTGCCGCGGCCTCCGCGCCCGCCGTGCGCCACGATGAGCCGCTGCCCGTCTTCCACCAGCTCGCCCAGCACCTCGCCCGTCTCGTCGTCGCGGACCACGGTGCCGGGGGGGACGCGCAGGATCAGCGGGTCGCGGCTTTTGCCGGTGCGGTCGTAGCCCTGGCCGTGCTGGCCGCGCTCGGCCTTGTAGAGCTGCTGGTAGCGGTAGTCGAGCAGCGTGTTGAGCTGCACGTCGGCGACCAGCACCACGTCGCCGCCCTTGCCGCCATCGCCGCCGTTGGGCCCGCCGTGGGGCACGCCGGTCTCGCGGCGGAACGACACCTCGCCGTTGCCGCCCGTGCCTGCCGCTACGTTGATCACCACATGGTCGAGAAACACGATGTATCCCTGCTGATGGTTTGGTGCTACGTGCGTCCTGCTTCGGCAGATGCGATGTGCTCCATCCCATCCGCCCCGGCGCCGCTCGGCCTCCCGCCGGAGCCCACCCAACCCTCTCCCGCTTTGCGGGGGAGGGTGCGAGCCTAAGCGAGCGGGAGGGGGCGCCTGTCGATGCGAATCACTCCGCTTTCCGCATCCGGATCTCGTCCCAGAGCGCGCGGACTTCCGATGCTCGCGCCGCGTCCAGATAACCGCACGCGATCTCGACCGAGGCGTCGATCTCGGTCACGGAAGCGCCGGCATTCAGGGCGCCCCGGAGGTGCGAGTGGAGCTGGCGCGGGACGTTCCACGCGGCGAGCAGCGCTGCGATACACAGCTCGCGCGTCGCCAGGTCCAGCCCCGGCCGGCCGATCACGCGGCCGTAGCCGCCCGTCACCATCCACCCGTCCACGTCGGGGTGCAGCGCCGTGACGTTGGCGCGCAGCTTGGCGTAGTTCGCCCCGTATACCGTCCCGCACACCCGCTCGCCGCGCTCCGGCCAGATCGCCGCGTCCTCATCCGACGGCGGGGGCGCGGGGAGGCCGGTTACCTCTCGCCACAGGCCCAGCGCGTTCAGCGCGTCGGGGAAGCCGACGAAGAGGTGCGCCTGGAGGATCACCTCCTCGGCCGCCGTCGCGTCCGCCAGGTCCGCCGCGGCGCGCATGGCCTCGCGGATGCGGGCGGCGTCGCGCGTGGCGAGCGATGCGGAGAGGGCGACCAGCGCGGCGCGTCCCGGCGACAGCGCCTCAGGCGGCATCGGGCGCGCGCAGGGCCATGCGGGGGCGGACCTGGCCCACCATCTCGCCGCGGTGGTTCAATATCTCCGCGAACACCAGCGAGTGCAGCGCGCCGAAGTCGTCTTCCGAGATCAGGTCCAGCTCGCGAAGCACGGAGAGGATGGCGGGCGCCACGGCCCGGATCGCCCCGTCCTCCACCTTCAGCGCGATGCCCAGCTCGGCGCCGGGCACGCCTACGCAGTACACGCCCTCGGCCCCGATCTTCGCAAAGATGCGCCCGCCGGTGCGCCGCATCAGCTCGGTGCACACGCGGCCCTCGCCCGCCACCATCTCCGGGTGCGCCGTCATGGCCGCGACGATGGCGGAGGGTCCAGGCTCGCCCGCGCGGGCGGCGGCGGCCAGGCCCGCGAAAGCGAGCGCCATGTTCCGCAGCGGCATCCCGAAGCACGGCACCGCGCAGCCGTCCACGCCCACCGCCACCGCCTCTTCCGGCACCTGCGCCCAGCGCGCGACCTCGCTCAGGATGCGGCCCTGCACCGGGTGCTCGCGGCGCTCGTAGCCGGCGGTGTCCCACGCGTGGGCGCGCGCCAGCGCCAGCATGCCGGCGTGCTTGCCCGAGCAGTTGTTGTGCAGCCGCCCGGGCGCCAGGCCCGCCTCGTTCAGCAGCCGCGTGGCCGCGTCGTCGAAGGGCGCATGAGCGCCGCAGGCCAGCGCATCGACCTCCACGCCCGCCTTGGCGAGGATGGACTGCGCCAAGCGGACGTGCCGTTCGGTGCCGGAATGCGAGCCGCAGCACAGCGCCAGTTCCTCGGGCGTGAGACCGAAGCGTTCGTACGCGCCGTCCTCCACGAGCGGGAGCGCCTGGAAAGGCTTGGCGGCGGATCGCAGGAAGGTGACCAGGTCCGCGTTTCCGGCGTAGGCGCGCAGCGTGCCGCCCGCATCCACCACGGCCACGTGCACGCGGTGCCACGACTCCACCACGCTGCCGCGCAGCACCTCCACCACGCTCTCCGGTCCGCTCATCACCCGTCCATGCCCTGTGTCAGAAGCTTCCCCATCCCGTCGTACCGCCGCCGCGCATCGGCCGAACCGCCGCGGGAATGCAAGCCGTCGCCGTTGAACCGCATGGTCGATCGGAAGATGCGCGGCCGCTCATCGCCAGAATCGGAAGATGCACATCCGCCGGAAACCTGCCGCCCCGCGACTCTTCCGCCGATGTTCAGCCGAGGCGCCCGGAGTTGCCCATCCGTCGACCTGCCGTTTTTTCCGCAGATGCGATGCGGCCCGACTGGTCGGAAGATGCACATCGAACGAGTCGCCGTTGGCCGACCGATTCGGCCGATGCGAGGCAATCGACCCCAGCGCGAGAAGCGCATCTACCGAAGGCAAGCGCGTCCACCGTGACCGCGCCGATACGATGCAGCAGACGGGCCGCGGTTCGGGGGCGGGAATATAGGCCCGCGAACGGGCGCCGTCCACGCGCCGGAAAAGCGGAGGAGGAGGAACACCGCGGCGTTCCTCCTCCGTTCGCGTAACCAGCCGGGCGCTCAGCGGTGTCGCGTACGAGCCGTGCCGGCCTGACGCAGAAGCGTCGCCTGGTCGGGGGCACCGTGCAGCAGGCGGACGGCGGCCTGGACCACGTTGTCGGCGGCGTCGATGCGCTGCTCGGCGGCCTCGGGTCCGAAGCGCGCCGTGGCGATCTCGTCGGCGATGCGGGCGTCCACGTACTTGGCGGCGCCCGCGACCTGCGCCCAGCTCACGTCCACCCCCGCCGCCCGCAGCCGGCCGAACACCTCGCGCCGCATATCCGGCGTCACGGAGAAGCTCCGCGCCAGCTGCGGGTGGGCGCGCGCGTAGTCCAGCCCGTAGCGGAAAAGCACGTCGTTGAACTGGCGCCCCGAGCGCGCCGCGGCGGCGAAGAACGCCTGCTCGGCGGTCGTCGCCGTATCCGGCAGCACCTCCACGTCCGGCACGATCCCGCCCCCGCCGTACACCACGCGGCCGGAGTCTGTGTGGTACGCCTGGCGCTTCGCCGTGTCGCGCACACCCGCGTGTCCGCCAGGTGCCGCCGCGGCGGAGGAGGTGTCGGCATCCTCGCCGTCCTCGCCCGCCGCGTCCTCGGCGTCGGCCTCGTGCGGCTTCTGGATGGAGCGGCCGGAAGGCGTGTACCAGCGCGCCGTGGTCATCTTCAGCACGTTGCCGCCGCTGAGCGGGAAGATGGACTGCACCGAGCCCTTGCCGTAGCTGGTCTGCCCCATCACCAGCGCGCGGTCGTGGTCCTGCAGCGCGCCGGACACGATCTCCGCCGCGCTGGCCGAGTAGTCGTCGACCAGCACGACCACGGGCAGGCCGGCGTAGCTCTCCGGCGTCTCGGCCACGAACGTCTCGTTCTCCCGCGGGTCGCGCGCGCGGGTCTGCACGATGGTCTTGCCGCGCGGCAGGAAGAGGTCGGCCACCGAGGCGCCCTGGTCCAGCAGCCCGCCGGGGTTGCCGCGCAGGTCGAACACCAGGCCGCGCATGCCCTGCGCCCGCAGCCGGTCCATCGCGGCGCGGATCTCGGCCGTGGAGCTGTCGGCGAAGACGCTCAGGTTCACGTAGCCCACGCTGCCGTCCAGCATGTATGCGTACGGCACGGACTTGACGTGGATCTCGTCGCGCACGATGCGGAAGTCCATCCGCCCGTCCACTCCCGGCCGCTCCACCACCAGCAACGCCGCGCTTCCCTTCGGCCCCCGCAGCCGCTTCACCGCGGAGTCGGCGCTCCACCCGTGCGTGTCCGCCCCGCCGATGCGCACCATGTGGTCGCCCACGCGCATGCCCGCGCGCTGCGCCGGCGTGCCCGGCAGCACCGAGGTCGCCGTGGGCCACCCCTCGCGCACCGCCACGCCGATGCCCAGCCCGGCGAACTCGCCGCTGGTCTGCGTGTGCAGCGCCGCGTACTCCTCGGGCGACATGAGCACGCTGTGCGGGTCGTGCAGCGCCGACACCACGCCCTGCGCGGAGAGACGGTACAGCTCGTCCACCGTCTTCGGCTCCACGTAGTCTTGCGAGACGTGCTGCATCACCTCCGCGAGCAGGTGCGCCGCGGCGGGCGAGCCGTCGCCGCGCCCCGCGTCGTGCCGCAGCAGCCATCCCCCGGAGATGAACGCGACGCCCGCCACCAGCGCGGGCGCCACCAGCCTGCGATCCAGCCTCATCGTGCCTCCGCTGAGCGCATCGTGCCCCCGTCCGTCCCCCGTGCCGGGCGACGACGGGCCGTCCGCCTCATACCCCGCCCTCGCCGAACGTGCCCGGGAACCGGGCCGCGAGCGCCGCCAATACGCGCCGGTGCACCTCGCCGGGCAAGGCCATCGCGTCCACCCGCACGATCCCTTCCACACGGCTCGCCAGCTCGCGGTATCCCACTGCCACACGCTGATGGAAGCCGGGGTCCTCGCGCTCCAGCCGGTCGGGCTGCTTCCCTTCCACCTGCTGCCGCCGCGCGCCCTCGGCCGGGTCCAGATCGAGGAGCAGCGTCGCGTCCGGCTCCAGCCCGCCCGTCGCCACGAGGTTACAGGCGTGCACCTCCTCCGGCGGCAGCCCTCGTCCCGCACCTTGGTACGCGAGCGTCGAAAGCTCGAACCGGTCGGCGATGACGATGCGGCCCGCGGCGATGCCCGGGCGCACGACCTGGTCCACGAACGCGGCGCGCGCGGCGAGCATCAGGAAGAGCTCGCCGCGCGCGGGGACGTCCAGGTCCACGTCCATCAGCACTGTCTCGCGCACGCGCTCGCCCAGTGGCGTGGAGCCGGGCTCGCGCGCGACCACCACGTCCGCGCCGCGGGCGCGCAGGTGCTCGGCCAGCAGGCGCACCTGCGTGGTCTTCCCCGAGCCCTCCACACCCTCGAAGGCGAGGAAGAGGCCGCGCTCCGGCATCGCCCCCGCCCTCAGGACGCCGCGGCGGACAGCGGCTCCGCGGCGGGGATGGACGAGGGGACGGCGGCGGGGAGGAAGATGTGGAATTCGCTGCCCTCGCCCGGCGCGCTGCGCACCCAGATGCGCCCGCCGTGCGTCTCCACCGCCAGCTTGCAGAAGGTGAGGCCCAGGCCCGACGAGCCGGCGGAGTCGCCGCGGGGCCGCGCGCTTCCCCACTTCCGGAAGATCTCTTCGTGGTACTGCGGGTCGATCCCCGCGCCGTCGTCCGCCACCGCCAGCTCCACGCCTTCTCCCGACGACTCGCCGGTGAGGCGGAT
>DASRQW010000143.1 GCA_035696245.1 Longimicrobiaceae bacterium
GTTGATCACGCGGCCGCTGCGGCGCTTCATCATCCCGCGGGTCGCCGCACGGATGGTGTTGAAGGCGCCGCGCAGGTTGGTGTCCAGCACCTCGGTCCAGTCGTCGTCCTTGATGCGCATGAGCACGTTGTCGCGGGTGACGCCGGCGTTGTTCACCAGTACGTCCAGCCCGCCCATCTCGTCCTCCACGCGCTTGACCAGCTCGTTGACCGCGGCCGCGTCGGCCACGTCGCAGGCGTACCCGCGGTGCCCCTCGCCCGTTAGCCCGTCCGCCGCCGCCTGCGCCCGCGCGCCGTCGCGGGCGACCACGGCCACCTTCGCGCCCGCGCTCGCAAGCTCCTGCGCGATCGCCAGGCCGATGCCGCGCGACCCGCCGGTGACCAGCGCCACCTGTCCGCTCAGCTCCACGTCTACCCCCCCGCCTGTAGGAAAGCCTCGACGGCGTCCGCCGTCCCGAGCACCGTCCCCCGCCCTTCCGCCGCCTTGTCGATGCGCTTGAGCATGCCGGTGAGCACCTTGCCGGGCCCGACCTCCAGGAAGCGCGTCGCCCCCAGCTGCAGCATGGTCCGGACCGAAGCCGTCCACTGCACCGGCGACGTGAGCTGTTCGATCAGAAGCCGCTTCGCCTCCGCCCCGTCGGTCACCGGATGCGCGGTGACGTTGGAGACGACGGCGAACGCCGGGTCGCGCATCTCCGCCGCGTCGAGCTGCGCCTCCAGCCCGCCCTCGGCGACCTGCATCAGCGGCGAGTGGAAGGCGCCGGAGACGTTGAGCCCGGTGACCTTCTTGGCGCCGGCCGAGACGAGGAGGGCGCTGGCGCGCTCCACCGCCGCGACGTCGCCGGAGATGACTACCTGTCCGGGCGAGTTGAAGTTGGCGGGCACGACCACGCCGTCGCCGCCGCTGGCCTCGCGGCACACGCCCTCGATCACGTCGTCGTCCAGCCCCAGCACCGCGGCCATCGTGCCCGGACGCGCGCGGCCGGACTCCAGCATCAGCTCGCCGCGGCGGCGCACGGCGCGAACCGCGTCCGCGAAGCCGAGCGCGCCCGCGGCGTGGTACGCGCTGAACTCGCCCAGCGAGTGCCCGGCGGCGGCGACGACGTCCATCTGCGCCCCCGAGATGAGCTTCCAGACCACGGCGCTGTGGACGAGGAGCGCGGGCTGCGCGTTCACCGTCAGCGTCAGCTCGTCTTCCGGCCCCTCCCAGCAGAGCTTGGACAGCGCGAACCCCAGCGCGTCGTCCGCCTCCTGGTACATCTCGCGTGCGGCGGGGAACCGCTCCGCCAGGTCCCTGCCCATCCCCACCGACTGCGAGCCCTGGCCGGGGAAGAGCAGGCCGATGCGTTCGCCGCCGCTCACAGGCGCACCACGTTGGCGGCCCACGTGAAGCCCGCGCCGAACGCCGCCATCAGCACCAGCGAGCCCGGGCCGCAGCGCCCCTGCTCCTGCGCCTCGTCGAGCGCGACGGGGATGGAGGCGGAGCTCATATTGCCGTAGCGGTCCACGTTCACGAACACCTTTTCCATGGGGATCCGCGCGTACTTGGCCGTCGCCTCGATGATGCGCATGTTCGCCTGGTGCGGCACCATCAGGTCGATCTCGTTGGCCGTGACGCCCGCGCGCTGGAGCGCCGTCTCGGCGGCCTCGCACATGGAGCGCACGGCGGACTTGAAGACCTCGGGCCCTGCCATCTTCACGAAGTGGCTGCGCTCGTCCAGCACGGAGATATCGAGCGGGAAGCGCGTGCCGCCGCCCGGCCGGTAGAGCAGCTCGGCCAGGGTGCCGTCGGACTTCATGAAGCTGGAGAGGATGCCGCTGCCGTCGCCGTTGCCCGGCTGCACCACCGCCGCGCCGCTGCCGTCGCCGAAGAGCACGCAGGTGGCCCGGTCGGTCCAGTCCACGATGGACGACATCTTCTCGGTCGCGACTACGAGGACGTTCTTGGCGTGGCCGGCGGAGATGTGGCCCTCGGCCATGGACAGGCCGTAGAGGAAGCCCGAGCACGCGGTGGCGAAGTCGTACGCGCCGGCGTTCGAGGCGCCCAGCAGCGCCTGGAGGTCGCAGGCGGTGGACGGGAGCAGGCGGTCGGGCGTGGCGGTGGACAGGAGGATCATGTCCAGGTCCGCGGCCTCGAGCCCGGCGCGCTCCAGCGCGATGCGCGATGCCCCGGCGGCCATGTCGGCGGCGCCCGTCTCGCGGTCGGCGATGCGGCGCTCGCGGATGCCCGTGCGCGTGCGGATCCACTCGTCGTTGGTCTCGACCAGCGTCTCCAGCTCGGCGTTCGTCATCACCCGCGGGGGGGAGAAGCGGCCGGTGGAGGCCACGCGCGCGCGGGCGGGGGTCTGCGTCTGGTTCATTGCGCTTCCGAAGTCTCCGCCGGGCGGGCGAGCTCGCGCGCCATGTGCGCGACGAGGCCCCGCTCCGCAGCGTGCACCGCGAGCCGGATGGCGTTGCGGATGGCGCGGGGCGGCGAGCCGCCGTGGCAGATGATGGTGATGCCGTTCACGCCCAGGAGCGGGGCGCCGCCGGATTCGGTGTAGTCGAGGGTGCGGACCACGCGCTCCATCCCCGCCTCCTTGCCGGCCAGGTCCAGCTCGGTGCGCATGAGGTGGATGATGAAGCCGGCGATGGACTCGTAGAACTTGAGCAGCACGTTGCCCACGAACCCGTCGCACACCAGCACGTCGCACCTGCCGCTGATGATGTCGCGGCCCTCCACGTTGCCCACGAAGTCGATGCCGGGCGTCGAGGCCAGCAGCTGGTACGTCTCCACCGAGCGCTCGTCGCCCTTCTCGGGCTCCTCGCCGATGTTGAGCAGCCCCACGCGCGGCACGTCCACCTCCAGCGCGTCCTGTGCGTAGATGGTGCCCAGCCGCGCGAACTGCTGCAGGTGCTGCGGGCGCGTGTCCACGTTCGCGCCGGAGTCGACCACGATCGTGCGCCCCTCGGCGGTTGGGAACACGGTCCCGATGGCGGGCCGGTCCACCCCGGGGAGGGGACGGAGGATGAAGAGCGAGCCGGCCATCACCGCGCCGGTGCTGCCGGCGCTGATGAACGCGTCGGCCTCGCCCCGCTTGTGCAGGCCCAGGCCGACCACGATGGACGAGTCCTGCTTGCGCCGGATGGCCTGCGCGGGCGCCTCGCCCATCTCGATCACCTGCGAGGCGTGCACGACCTCCACGCGCTCGCGCGGCACGTCCGGGTAACGGGCGAGCTCGGCCTCTATGGCCTCGCGGTCGCCCACCAGGACGACCGTGAAGTCGCCGTCCAGCTCACGCAAAGCTCCGACCGCGCCCTCGACCTCGACGGCCGGGGCACGGTCGGAGCCCATCGCGTCCAGCGCGATCCGCATATGTACGGGCCTGGTGCTAGAACTCTTCCACTTCGATCCGCTGCACGCCGCGGTAATGCCCGCAGTTCGAGCAGACACGGTGCTGGAGCTGCGGGTCGCCGCAGCGCGGGCAGTTCTGGAACGTGGGCATCTCGGCCTTCACGTGGGTGCGGCGCTTGCGCTGGCGCTGCTTGGACTGGCGTCTCTTGGGTACGGCCATGTGAGCCCCCTTAGGCTTGGCGTGCTGTGGTTCAGTCGGTCTTGAGCTTCTTCAACGCGTCCCAGGGGCTCGGAGCCGGCTCGGAAACGCAGTCGCACGCGCCCTGGTTCAGGTCGGTGCCGCAGTGGGCGCACAGCCCCTTGCAGTCTTCCCTGCAGAGCACGAACTGGGGTACGTGCAGCAGAAGCTGCTCCCGCACGGCGGCCGTCAGGTCCAGCTCGGTGCCGCGCTCGGGAAGAGGGTAAACCTCTCCGTCTGCCTCGTCCTCCTCCCCCCCGGCCAGAGGCTCGAAGAGCAGGTCCACGTTCTCGTCGATCTCGTGCTCCACCTCTTCGAGGCAGCGGCGGCACTCCAGGCGCACCGTGGTGCGCAGCGAGCCGCGGACCAGGATGCCCTCGCCCACCGAGCTGGCGCGGAAGTCCACGTGGAGGGGCTTGGCCAGCGTGACGCCGGACCCTGCCCACATGGGATCGTCGGGCTGCACTTCCTCCCGGATCCGTACTTCTCCGCGGTCCACCGCCGCAAGCGTGAGATTCAACATAAACGCCAAACGTAAGGGAAAACCCGCGTGGTGTCAAGCAAAGGGCCGGGTTTTCCCGAACGGGCCCGCAGCTTCCGCGCCCCTGCCGGCCACAGGCTTCCGGCGGGGAGAAGAAGCGGGCCGTTTGCGCCGCCTGAGAGTATCCGGCCGGCGGCCTGTGCGTCCGCGAACGGCGGGTTGATCGGGTTGCATCCGCGCACATCCGCTGCGGTTAGCTGGGCGACGGCTTCGTGCAGTGCTCCTGGTCGGATGACATCTCGCGATGGGGCTTGCGCCCCCTCCCGCTCGCTTAGGGCTTGTAAATTAATAACCAGTGCAATTCAGAGGTTTGAGTCCGGCTGGATCGTATAGTTCCACTCACCGTGGAAGGCGTCGCGTTCAAGTCGGATGCTGGCCATCTGTTCGTCTGTCACGG
>DASRQW010000144.1 GCA_035696245.1 Longimicrobiaceae bacterium
GCGGCACACCTCGGCCGAGCCGTGGCACAGCGCGGCAAGGCGGCGGCGGATGACCACGCGCTCGCGGCGGCGGGCGGCCTTGCTCGCGGGGTCGGCGGCGGTGCGCGGCGGCAGGTTCTCGAGCGCGGTGACGATGCTCTCCAGCTCCATCCGGTGCTCGTCTTCCGCGTCCAGCACGCGGCGCAGGCGGTCGCTCGCGTCGCGCAGCAGCGGCGCGGCCGAGGCGGGGGCCACGGGCAGGTCGTGCTCGAAGTAGCGCAGCGTGAAGCCGCCCTCGCCGTCGTAGCCCAGCTTCAGCTCGCCGCGCTCCAGTACGCGGCCGTAGGCGTCGCCCAGGATGGGGAGCAGCACCTTGCCCGCCATCTCGCCCTTGAGCGGCTGCCAGTCGATGTCGAAGTACGGCGCGTACGGGGAAGACGGGCCGTTCTCCAGCACGTCGCGCCACCACGGGTTGCCCTCGCCCAATATGCCCATGTGGTTGGGCACCACGTCCACCAGGTGCCCCAGCCCGTGCTCGCGCAGGGCCCCGCACAGGCGCTCGTGGTCGGCCTCGGTGCCGATCTCGGGGTTCAGCTCGTTGTGGTCGGTGATGTCGTAGCCGTGCATGCTGCCCGGCCGCGCGCGCAGGTACGGCGACGCGTACAGGTCCGAGACGCCCAGCTCGGCCAGGTACGGCACCACGGCCTCGGCGTCGCGGAAGGTGAACCGGTGGTTCAGCTGCACGCGGTAGGTGGAGCGGGGAACGCGCTCGCGGGCGCCCTCCGCGGTGGGATGCGTCGGGTGTTCGGGGGCTTGCACGGTGTCTGGTTCCGGGGTCCGTTCCTTGCGCCTGCCCGGCGCGCGGGGGGCCACCGGCTGAGCAAGAAGCGGGCGCGGCAAGGTGTCATCGTCCGCGAGGCAATCGCCGCCCGCCGCCGCCCCGCATCCGCGGAAACGCACCGGCACTGCGTCCACGGGAGATGCACGGCGGGCGATCGGCCCCAGCCGCCGGGGACGCGCATCTTCCGCATCTCCCGAATTCGACCTGGGGATGCGGCGCGTTCGGTCCGCGCGGATGCCCGTCAGCGGCGGAACGCTCCGCATCTGCCGTCGGCGGACGTCGATGGATGCGGCGCGTCCGTCGTGGAGGCGCGGGGGGCTCAGCCGCCGCAGTAGTATCGAAAATCTCCGACCCCGCCCCGAAGGTGTGGCCGCGTACGCCTTTTCGCACGTTCACACGGAAAGACCGCCACCGATGGAATCTTCCAAGTCGCGCAAGCAGCACTCGTTCGTTCCCGGCTTCCTGGAGGCGGCGTCGCCTGCCTGGCCGGGCAAGCCGTATCCCCTGGGTGCCCACTGGGATGGCAAGGGGACCAACTTCGCCATCTACTCGGAGCTGGCCGAGGAGGTGGAGCTGTGCCTCTTCGACGCGCCGGACGCGGCAGAGCCCGTGCGCTCCATCCGCCTGCGCGAGCGCACGGCCTACGTGTGGCACGGCTACGTGCCCGACGTGGGACCGGGCCAGTACTACGGCTACCGCATCAACGGACCCTACGAGCCCGGCCGCGGCCGCCGCTGCAACCCCTTCAAGCTGCTCATCGACCCGTACGCCCGCGCGCTGGCCGGCAGGGTGAGCTGGGACGCGCACCCGTTCGGCTACCCGTTCGACCAGCCCGGCGAAGACTGGGTGCTGGACGACGAGAACAGCGCGCCCGGCGTGCCCAAGGGCGTGGTGACCGACGACGGGTTCGACTGGGGGGGAGACGCGCCGCCCAACATCCCCTGGCACGACACGGTGATCTACGAGGCGCACGTGAAGGGCCTCACCCGGCTGCACCCCGGCATCCCCGAGGAGCTGCGCGGCACGTACGCCGCCATCGCGCATCCCGCCATCGTGGAGCACCTCAAGTCCATCGGCGTCACCGCCATAGAGCTGCTGCCGGTGCACGAGATCGCGGACGAGCCGTTCCTTGCCGCGCGCGGGCTGCGCAACTACTGGGGCTACAGCTCGCTCAACTACTTCTCGCCCGCGGGCCGCTACGCCCGGGCCCGCGACTACGGCGAGCAGGTGCGCGAGTTCAAGGAGATGGTGCGCACGCTGCACCAGGCCGGCATAGAGGTGATCCTGGACGTGGTCTACAACCACACGGCCGAGGGCAACCACCTGGGGCCCACGCTGTCGTTCAAGGGCATCGACAACCCCACGTACTACCGGCTGGTGGCGGACGACCCGCGTTTCTACATGGACTACACGGGCACGGGCAACTCGCTGAACATGCGCCACCCGCAGACGCTCACGCTGGTGATGGACTCGCTGCGCTACTGGGTGCAGGAGATGCACGTGGACGGCTTCCGCTTCGACCTGGCGTCCACGCTGGCACGCGAGCTCCACGCGGTGGACCGCCTGTCGGCGTTCTTCGACGTGATCCACCAGGACCCGGTGATCAGCCGGGTCAAGCTGATCGCCGAGCCGTGGGACGTGGGCGAGGGCGGCTACCAGGTGGGCAACTTCCCGGTGCTGTGGGCGGAATGGAACGGAAAGTACCGCGACACGGTGCGGGCCTACTGGCGCGGCGACCAGGGCACGCTGGGCGAGCTGGGCTACCGGCTGACGGGCAGCAGCGACCTGTACGAGGACGACGGGCGCCGGCCGCACGCCAGCATCAACTTCATCGTGGCGCACGACGGCTTCACGCTGAACGACCTGGTCACGTACAACCACAAGCACAACGACGCCAACGGCGAGGACAACAACGACGGCGTCAACGACAACCTCAGCTACAACTTCGGGATCGAGGGGCCCACCGACAAACCCGACATCGTCACGCAGCGCGACCGGCAGAAGCGCAACTTCATGGCTACGCTGCTGCTGTCGCAGGGGGTGCCCATGATCTGCGGGGGCGACGAGATGGGGCGCACGCAGGGCGGCAACAACAACGCGTACGCGCAGGACAACGAGATCTCGTGGGTGAGCTGGGAACTGGGCGAGGGCGACCGGGCGCTGCTGGAGTTCACCAAGCGCGTGGCGCGGCTGCGGCGCGAGCACCCCATCTTCCGGCGGCGGCGCTTCTTCAAGGGCCGCGAGATCCGCGGCAGCGAGGTGAAGGACATCACCTGGCTGCGGCCGGACGGGCGGGAGATGACCGACCAGGAGTGGAACTCGGGCTTCGTGAAGTGCTTCGGGATGGCGCTGGGCGGCGACGCCATCGAGGAGTTCGACGACCAGGGGCGGCAGGTGCGCGACGACTCGTTCCTGCTGCTGCTCAACTCCGACGGTGCCGCCATGAGCTTCACCATCCCCGCCTCCCGCACCGAGGACGAGTGGGTGATCGTGTTCGACACCAACCAGCCGGAGCTCGAAGAGGACGCGCGCGTCGTCGCCGACGGCGAGGAGCTGCACATCGAGGGACGGTCGATGGTCGTCCTCCGCGCCAGGAAGCGCCCGAAGTGACAGGAAGATGGACGGCGGACGATCGGGTGGGTGCGGTGCGGTGCGGTGCGCGCGCGCGCCGTCCGCCCATGCGGCCGAGAAGCGCCGGGCGCATGTCGCGCCGAATGCAATCCCCGGCGATCCGCCGCTGACACGCGAGGTGGCCGCCGACTTGTAGGGGAGCACCTGCGTGTCATCTGTTCCAACTAATTCGCGCAACGGTATAATACCGGACGCGTTCGGAGGTTGCGAACTCTGACCGGGGGAACAGATGAGCGTCGATCCAGAGGCGAAGGAGCGCGCCTCGACGATTGGAGAGGTC
>DASRQW010000145.1 GCA_035696245.1 Longimicrobiaceae bacterium
GACGCCGCGCGCGCGGCTGCCGGACGGTGCCCGGGGGGGTTCACTCGTGACTTCATGGCGGTGAGGGTTCGGCGTTCAGATGTGGCGCTTCGGCCTCGATGCGTCGGGGCGCCCGGCCTCTCGCGAGGCGGGAATGGCCGGCGAGCACACCGTTCCGCGCGGATTATAGCCCCGCTCGCCAGGCGCCGCCAGACCTTCTGGCGGCCCGCGGCGGGCGGTGCTTCCGGGCGTGGAAAGGGGCAACCTAGCACCCCCGGCGAGCCGCGTCAGTAGGGGGCCGCGCCACACCGCGTGGGGAAATTCACCACGTGCTACCGCGCTCCGCGGCGGCTCGCGCGGAGCGGCGGCGCGGGTTAACCTTCGCGCATGGCGAACCCACGCAACCACGCGCCCGCCGGGCGCCGCTCCGCCCCGCCGGCGGCGCCCTCGTGGCGCGACCGCGCGCGGGCCATGCGCAACGTGCCGCCCTTCTTGGGCATGGTGTGGCGCACGCACCGCGGCTACACGGCGGGCATCGCCGCGCTGCGCCTGCTGCGCGCGTTCCTGCCGCTCGCCACGCTGTGGATCGGCAAGCTGATCGTGGACTCGGTAGTGGTCTCCGCCCGCGGCGGCGGTGGCCAGTGGCCGCGCCTCGTCTCCCTCCTGCTGATCGAGCTCGCGCTGGTCGCCGTGGGCGAGGTGGCGGCGCGGACGGGTACGCTGCTGGAGTCGTTGCTGGGCGACCGCTTCTCCAACCAGCTCAGCGTGCGCCTCATGGAGCACGCGGCGGAGCTGGACCTGCAGCACTTCGAGGACCCCCGTTTCTACGATCGCCTGGAGCGCGCCCGCCGGCAGACGGTGGGCCGCATCGCCCTTCTCAGCCAGCTCTTCGGGCTGGCGCAGGACGCGATCACGCTGGTGACGCTCGCGGGAACGCTGCTGGCCTTCTCGCCCGTCACCTTCCTCCTCCTGGTCGTCACCGTCGTCCCGTCGTTCCTGGGCGAGACGCACTTCGCGGCGCTGGGCTATTCCCTGCTCTACCAGTGGACGCCGGAGCGGCGGAAGCTGGACTATTACCGCTTCGTCGCGGCGTCGGAGAAGACGGCGAAGGAGATCAAGCTCTTCGGGCTGTCGCGCTACCTGATCGACCAGTACCGCGAGCTGGCGGAGCGCTTCGAGGCGGCGAATCGCAGCCTGGCGATCCGGCGCAACGCGGTGAGCACCGGCCTCTCGCTCGTCTCCACGCTGGGCTACTACGCGGCGTACGCGACGATCCTGTTCCGCACGGTGCAGGGGTGGCTCACGGTGGGCGACCTGACGCTGCTGTCGGGCACCTTCTCGCGCTCGCGCGACCTGATCCAGCGGATGCTGCTGTCGTTCTCGGACCTGTACGAGCAGGCGCTGTATCTGGACGACCTCTTCCTCTTCTTCGCCATGCAGCCGGGGATCGCGCGGCCGGAGAATGCGGCTCCGTTCCCGCGGCCCATCCGCGGCGGATTCGAGTTCCGCGAGGTGTGGTTCCGGTATCCGGACGAGGTGGCGGAGGACGGGACGGTGCCGCCCGATCCGCCGGACGACGACCGCTCGTGGGTGCTGCGCGGCGTGTCGTTCCGGATCGCGCCGGGGGAGCGGCTGGCGCTGGTGGGCGAGAACGGCGCGGGCAAGACGACGCTCACCAAGCTGCTGGTGCGCCTGTACGAGCCCACGCGCGGCGCGGTGCTGCTGGACGGGCTGCCGCTCTCCGCCTACGATCCGGCGGAGCTGCACGCGGCGGTGGGCGTCATCTTCCAGGACTTCGTGCGCTACGACATGACGGCCGAGGAGAACATCGCCGTCGGCCGCATCACCGCGCTCCAGACGGCGCCGGCGGAGGCGCGGGTGGGTGTGGAAGACGCGGCGCACCGGTCGCTGGCGGCGGAGGTGATCGAGGTGCTGCCGGAGAAGTACGGGACGATGCTGGGGCGGCGGTTCGAGGGCGGAGTGGACCTGTCCGGCGGGCAGTGGCAGAAGGTCGCGCTCGGCCGCGCCTACATGCGGGATGCGCAGCTCCTGATCCTGGACGAGCCGACGGCGGCGCTGGACGCGCGGGCGGAGTACACGGTGTTCGAGCGGTTCGCGGAGCTTACGGAGGGGAAGATGGCGGTGCTCATCTCGCACCGCTTCTCCACGGTGCGGATGGCGGACCGCATCCTGGTGCTGGAGCACGGAAAGGTGCTGGAGGAGGGGACGCACGAGGAGCTTCTGGCGCTCGACGGACGTTACGCGGAGCTGTTCCACCTCCAGGCGCAGGGGTATCGGTAACGAGCGCCGGGCGGTTCTGGAGATGGCGCGCGGCCGACGACCCGCTGGGTGTATGAAACACCCGGCTTTGGACTGCAGGCGTCCTGCGGACGCGGCTCCCTCGCTGCTCGATCTTCCGCACCGGTGCTCGATCATCTCTACCTCTACAGCAAACAACGCATGCATCCTCGCGCTGCCGAGCTGGTCCGGGTGCTGGATCTGAAGCCGCACCCGGAGAATGGGTTCTATCGGGAGATGTTTCGCTCGGCGCGGGCGTTTCGGTCGCGCCAGTGGATGGGCGGGGGGAGCGGGCCGGGCTGACGACGATCTACTATCTGCTGCCGGACGGGGCGTTCAGCCGGTGGCACCGCGTGACGTCGGACGAGGCGTGGCACTTCTACGAGGGCGACGCGCTGGAGCTGGTGTGGCTGGAGGATCAGGGCTCGCGAATGGTACGCGTGACGCTCGGGCCGGTGAGCGAGGGGAGCGTGCCGGTGGCGGTGGTGCCCGCCGGGTGTTGGCAGGCGTGCCGGACGAGCGGGTACACGCTCGCGGGCTGCTCGGTAGGACCGGGCTTCGACTTCGCGGACTTCACCATGCTCTCCGACTCGCCCGCCGAGGCCGCCGAGATCGCCGCACGCTTCCCGGACGCGGCGTCGCTCCTCTGACGCGAGCAGCAGGGGACGCGGTGCGGCGAATCGGCAGGCCGCGCGCGTGATCGAGAGATGCCGTACTCGGAACGGGACAGCGTATCCCTTGGTAGGGGCGGACCTGCGTGTCCGTCCGTTTTTCAGGATGCGAAGGGGATCGCCGGAGGGATTGGTGCTACTCAAACGCGGGAGCACACGCAGGTCATCTGTTCCAACTATTTGCTACGCGGGATGCATTTCCGCTCGGCGTAGCGGGGAGTTCGCTCCAGCGCCGTGCCTGTGGGGAGGGCCGCATAGTCTTGGAGGCGGAGGTCAGGCACT
>DASRQW010000146.1 GCA_035696245.1 Longimicrobiaceae bacterium
AAGCGCAGTCCCGTTAAGGACCTTTGGTCCCCAGCTCAATCGAGCCGAAGACTTCATGCGGTATTAGCCCGCGTTTCCACGGGTTATCCCCCACACTCGGGCAGGTTGCTCACGTGTTACGCACCCGTTCGCCACTGAACCCCCTCCCGAAGGAGTGAGCCCCGTTCGACTTGCATGTGTTAAGCGCGCCGCCAGCGTTCGTCCTGAGCCAGGATCAAACTCTCCATAAGAGTCCAATTAGCTCTGCGAACAAACGATAAATCGTTTGTTCGGAATTTCTCACCTTTGACAGTTCCTCTCGCGCTCAGCCGCCGAAGCGGCCTGCGCCAGCGCTGGGGAAGGTATGCCCCGCGCGAGGCCCGTACAGACATCCACACCCTGATTTTCAATCAATTCCGCAAGCGATGCTCGCGTTGAGACGACAATTCTACACCACCCCGCCGCCCCCGTCAACCCCCCGCGCGGCCTAACTTCTCACCGGCCTGCACATCCCCCGGCCCCTGCCGTCGTATCCGGATCGAGACGCCTGTCCGAGTCGATTCAGACCTCGTCGTCGTCCTCGTCCCAGCCCTCTTCCTCGCTCCACTCGTCGTCGTCCTCGTCCCAGTCCTCGTCGTCCTCGTCGTCCCAGTCCTCGTCGTCGTCAGCGTCCTCGTCGTCCCAGCCCTCTTCCTTCTCGGCATCCCACTCGTCTTCGTCTTCCTCGAAGCGCGCAACGAACGCGTCCTCCAGCTCGAGGTCGTCACCGATCGCCGGGTGAGCCATCACGTGCGCCATTCCGAAGTCTCCTTGTGGGCGGGATCCAACAGGGGTTTTCTGGCCGGGTGGCGGGTGGCAGAAAGGTGCGACCGCGCCGCTGTTCGCGGCAATAGTACACGGCGCGCCCGGAGTGTCAAGGCCCGCGGGGCTCACGACTCTCCGGGCGCGCCGGGTGTTCGGGGCGTGTGCGCGTCAGCCGCCTGCGCGCGAGGCCTTCTTGCGGTCGCTGGCGTTCAGCAGGCGCTTGCGCAGCCGCAGCGACTTGGGCGTGACCTCGATCAGCTCATCGTCGGCGATGTAGCCCATGGCGTCCTCGAGGGTGAGCACGCGGGGGGGCTCCAGGAGGATGTTGTCGTCGCTGCCGGAGGCGCGCATGTTCGTGAGCTTCTTGCCCCTGCACACGTTGACCTCCATGTCGCCGGGGCGCGAGTTCTCACCCACGATCATCCCCTCGTACACCGCCACGCCGGGCGCGATGAAGAAGGTGGAGCGCTCCTGGAGGTTGCCCAGCGAGAAGGCGATGCTCTCGCCGTCCATCATGCTCACCAGCACGCCGCGGTTGCGGGTGGTCATGTTCCCGGTGTACGGCCCGTAGTCCAGGAACCGGTGGTGGAGCTGCCCCTCGCCGCGCGTGTCGGTAAGGAACTCGCTGCGGTAGCCGAAGAGGCCGCGCGCCGGCATGCGGTACACCAGGCGCACCAGGCCGCCGCCGGGGTTCTTCATCTCCAGCATCTCGCCGCGGCGCTGGCCCAGCTTCTCGATGACGGGGCCCATCAGGTTGTCGGGCACGTCGATGGTGACCTCCTCGTACGGCTCCAGCGTCTCGCCGCCGGGGCCCTTCTTGAGGATCACGCGGGGGCGCGAGACGGCGAACTCGTAGCCCTCGCGGCGCATGGTCTCCATGAGGATGCCCAGGTGCAGCTCGCCGCGGCCCGACACGGCGAAGGTGTCGGCCGAGTCGGTCTCGTCCACGCGCAGGGCGACGTTGCTCTCCAGCTCCTTGAAGAGCCGGTCGCGCAGCTGGCGCGAGGTGACGAACTTCCCGTCGCGCCCGGCGAACGGCGACATGTTCACCATGATGTCCACCGACACCGTGGGCTCCTCGACGGCGATGCCGGCGAGGGGCTCCGGGTGCTCGGGGTCGGTGATGGTGGCACCGATCTCCACGTTCGGGAGGCCCGCCACGGAGACCACGTCGCCGGCGGAGGCGCTCTCGACCTCGGTGCGCTCCAGGCCGCTGAACACGTACAGCTTGCTGATGCGCGAGCGCACCGGCGCCGGAGCCTCTTCGCCGCCGTGGCCGTGCGCGAGGAGGACCACGGGGTCGCCCACCTTCGCCACGCCGCGCTCGATGCGGCCGATGGCGAGCCGGCCCAGGTACGGCGAGTAGTCGATGGTCGACACCAGCATCTGGAACGGGCCCTCGGCGTCGCTGGCGGGCAGCGGGATGGTGTCGAGGATGGTGTCGAAGAGGGGCGTCAGGTCCTTACGCTCGTCTTCCATGTCGCGGATGGCGAAGCCCTCGCGCCCCACGGCGAAGAGGAAGGGGCAGTCCAGCTGGTGCGGCTCGGCCTCGAGCTCCATGAACAGCTCCAGCACCTCGTCGTGAACGCGGTGCGGGTCGGCGTCGCCGCGGTCGATCTTGTTGATGATCACCACCGGCTGAAGGCCCAGCTCCAGCGCCTTGCGGGTGACGAAGCGCGTCTGAGGCATGGGCCCCTCGGCGGCGTCCACCAGCAGGATCACGCCGTCCACCATGCGCAGGATGCGCTCGACCTCGCCGCCGAAGTCGGAGTGGCCTGGGGTGTCGACGATGTTGATCTTGTTGCCCTTCCACTGCACGGAAAGGTTCTTCGCCAGGATGGTGATGCCCCGCTCGCGCTCGAGCGGGTTGCTGTCCATCACCCGCTCGGCCACCTGCTGGTTCTCGCGGAAGGTGCCCGCCTGGCGCAGCATGTGGTCGACCAGCGTGGTCTTGCCGTGGTCGACGTGGGCGATGATCGCGATGTTGCGGATGGACATTCCCGGTATTCTCCAGCGCCGGCGGCGCGGTCGTTTCTTCTATTGTGTGGTGCTGCCCGCCGCGCCGGACCCCCGGCGCGCCAATTGAAAACGGGCCCCTCCCCCGGAGGTGCCCGCCCTCAGTGCAGCCATGCAATTTAGCGGCTTCGCTCCGCCGGGTCTAGCCCCGGCGCCGCCTGGCCTTTCGTGCATCGGAAAGCTGCCGAGTCAGCACATGCCCTCCGGGTCGCCATCCCGTCGGCCGCGAGGCGCTGGCGGGCGGCCAAGGATGGCATTCGGGTTCATTCCACCGCCTCGGCTTGCCAGAGGCCGGGGTAGAGCGTGACGAGGCCGGCGGCGTTCACCCGCAGCTCCCGAACGAAGGCGCCGCCCGCGCTCTCGTACCGGTAGCGATCCTGCGCCGTGCGGCGATAGCGCTGCGGCAGCGGCTCCAGCGTGAAGCCGGGCACGCGAAGCCACGCAGCAGTGATCGGCGCTTCCGCACCCACCGCCAGGTCCAGGCGGCGGATGGGGAGCAGGTTGGTGACCGGGCTGAAGGAGAGGTCCAGGTCCGTGCAGCCGGCCACCGCCGGGCACGGCAGCCCGTCAATCGTCCAGCCACCGCCTGGATCGACCGAGATGCGGATGGACACGGCGTCGCCTCCAACCCAGCCGTCGAGCGCGGCGGACACCGTTCGCCACGACGCATCGCAGGCGATCTCGTAGCTGAACCGGCAGGGGCGGCCGTCGTCCGCGAACACGGCCGTGCCGGCGATGCGAGCACCCTCCTCGTCGTCCACGATGCGCGCGCTCTCGTGGCCCGCCGCATCCAACCGCCGCCAGAGGATGGTGTGGATGGGCATGGGTCGGACGGCCCTCAGCCCTGCTTCGCCTTCGCGGCCCAGTGGTAGCCGACCATCTTGTAGACAAGCTTGGCGGCCACGAAGTCGGGCGCGGCGTTGCCGCCCATGGGCGCCAGCTCCACCACGTCGGCGCCCACCACGTGCTTCTCGGCGAAGACGCGGCGCAGGAGCTTGAGGGTGGGATACCAGGCCGGCCCGCCGGGCTCGGGCGTGCCGGTGGCGGGCATCAGCGACGGGTCGAAGTAGTCGACGTCGAACGTGATGAAGACCTTGTCGCCCAGCGCCCGCACGGCCCGGTCGATCCACTCCTCGTTGTCCCACATCTCCTCGGCGAAGATGGTGGTGATGGAGTCGCGCTCGCGAATCAGCGCCCGCTCCTCGGACGTGATGGCGCGGATGCCGACGGCCACCAGGTCCGAGCAGTCGATGCAGCGCGCCATGACCGACGCGTGCGAGTATGGCGAGCCCTCGTACTCCAGGCGCAGGTCGCCGTGCGCGTCGAACTGGAGGATGGACAGCCGCTCGCCCTCGGCCAGGCGCGCGGCGTGGGCGAGGACGGGCGCGCTGGTGATGGAGTGCTCGCCGCCCAGGCCGATGACCAGGCGGTCGCCCGCCTCGGCGAGGATCGCGTCGTACGCCTCGCGCAGCTCGCGCACGGCGGCCTCGGGCCCGGCGGAGCTGAGGTGCAGCGCGGGCAGCGTGCATACGCCCACCTCCGACCCGGGCTCCGCATCCAGCTCCTGGTCGTACAGCTCGATGTAGCGCGACGCCTCGATGATGGCGGCAGGCCCCAGCTTGGTGCCGCCCTGGTACGACACGGTGGACTCGTAGGGGATGGGCAGCACGACCACGCCGGCATCCTCCCACTCCGCCTTGTCGCCTTCGAGGCCGAGGAAGTTGCGGGGAAGCTCCCAGGAAAGATCCTTCAGCGATTCGGGCAGTCCGTTGGACATCGTAGGTTCGTCTGATCGGGCGGTTCGTTGCGGGACCATCCACCGGCCCCGTCTAGCGCGGACAAGATAACACCGGCCGCCACGATGAGAAGGAGCGCGCCTTCGAGCCCGCGTGCCGCCCTTCCCGCCGGCACGCCGCGCCGTATCTCCCGAAACGGCTCGTGAAGCGCTGGAGAGTAGCAGTTTCCACGCTGGCTAACGCTATTCCCGCGGTTTCTCTTCCATACGGCGCACCGAATCAACGCACCTATTGTGCCGTAGAGAGATATGGGCTACAGTAGAAAGACCTTCTCTATGCAGGCAGTCGCAACCCCATGGCTGCCGCTTCACGCCGTTAAGGAGAATCCCATGCGTCTCAAGAGCATCGTCACGTTCGCCACAGTTGCAATTCTCGCGGGCTGCGGCCACGAGCCCACCGCCGCCACGCGCTCCGGAGGCAAGCCGCGCCTGACACTGTCGAGCACCATCGCCGGCCCCACGTACGTACCGAACGGTGTGGCGTGCACGTGGACGGCGTACCCCACCGGCGGCACCGCACCGTACGAGTACGACTGGATCGGGGGGAACGCGTTCAGCGCCACGAACCAGCAGAGCTACACGGCCGAGGCGAGCAGCAGCAACGGCACCATCTCCATCGCCATTGCGGTCACGGTGACGGACGCGCTCGGCTCGTCGGTCACGGTCCAGAAGCGCGTGACGAGCCTGCCCGGCGGCTCCTGCTGATCGTTCCGCGTCGCGACGAACAGCACGAACAGAGGCGCCGGCCATTCGGCCGACACCTCGGCCCGCGGTGCGACTGCGGCGCGGGCAACCATACACGAACGGAGAACCAATGCGCTCGATCATCGCAACGCTCGCCACCCTCGCCGTCCTGGCGGGCTGCGGGCAGGAGCCCATCGCCGCCACCCGCACCGGCGCCAAGCCTCGCCTGACGCTGTCGGCCGGAACGATCACCGGAGCCGGGTCCGTAGTGGTGGGGCAGGCGTGCACGTACACCGCGAACCCCAGCGGCGGCACCCCGCCGTACGACTACCAGTGGACCGGCGGGAACCCGTACGGGCCCGACAACCAGCAGTCCTATTGGGTCGATGCCAGCAACTCGGCCGGTGCGGGGTCCAATCTCATCACCGTGCTGGTGACGGACGCGAACGGCGCGACGGCCACGGCGGGCAAGCGCATCGCCACGGTCCAGACCGCACCCGCGTGCTAGACCCTTCTGACGGGCGGAAGACGGAGAGGCGCCGGCCGCGTGGCCGACGCCTCTCTCCTTCTTCAAACTCCCAGGCTTCAACGGAGTCGCTACGGTCCCACCGCCGAAGTGGGGTGGGCGTGAGAGGCAGCAGCTCCTCCGGAGCCAGGGATATCGGAGATCTCCAGCCTGATGATCTTCTGGTCGACGTATGCGATCCGCATCGACAGCCCGGCTGGGATACACGCGGTGTGCCAGGCCGTGAACCCCTCGGCTCCGACTTCGAAGACCGTACGGTACAACATCCCTCCGGTGGTCGGGCGGCTCTCCGCCGTGCGTCTACCGGTTCCGCGGCGGGAGCGCGGGAACGCCGGGGTCTTCGGGGAAGCCCTTCTGCGCGGCGCGGATGAAGGCTTCGACGACGGCGGGGTCGAACTGGGTGCCGGCGCAGCGGCGAAGCTCGTCGTACGCGGCCTCGGCCGGGCGGCTCTCGCGGTACGGGCGCGAGCTGCTGATGGCGTCGAACGTGTCGACGACGGAGACGATGCGGCCCTCCAGCGCGATCTCGTCGCCCTTCAGCCCGGCGGGATAGCCGCTGCCGTCCCACTTCTCCTGGTGGTGCAGGACGGCGGGGATGCCGGGCCGCAGGAACGAGCTGCGCGCCATGATGCCGGCCCCGATCTCCGGGTGCTGCTTCATCACCTCGTACTCCTCGGGCGTGAGCGCGCTCGCCTTCTTGAGGATGCCGTCGGGCACGCCGATCTTGCCCACGTCGTGCAGCAGGGCGCCCACCCACAGGTGCCGCAGCTCCTCTCCCGAGAGCCCCATCTCGCGGCCGGTCGCAACGGCGTAGCGGGCCACGCGTTCCACGTGGCCGCCGGTGTAGTCGTCGCGCATCTCTATGGCGCTGGCCAGGGCGTGCAGCGCCTCCACCAGCAGGCTCTCGATCTGGCGCGCCTGCTCGGCCACGCGCTGCTCCAGGTGCGCGCGGTGCGAGCGGTTCTCGCGCAACAGGCTGCGGTGCGTGACGGCCCGGTCCACGGCGAGGAGCACCTCGTCCACGTGGAAGGGCTTCATCAGGTAGTCGTCGGCCTGCAGCCGCAGCGCCTCGATGGCGTGCTCGGTGCTGCCCGCGCCGGTGAGGATGAGGAACGCGACGGTGTCGTCCATCGCCTTCACGCGCCGCAGCAGGCCCAGCCCGCCCATCCCCGGCATCTGCAGGTCGCAGAGCACCAGGTCGGCCGGCTCCTCGGCGATCTGGCGGAGCGCATCCTCGCCGGTGGGCGCCTCGCGCAGGTTCCAGCCGCGGTGCGCCAGCAGGTTGCGCAGCACGCGGCGGATGGCTGCGTCGTCGTCCACCACCAGCACACGCAGGGTGGCGGGCGGCGCGGAAGCGGGAGCGATCGGGGCGGCGGGAGCGGTTGCGAGGGCGGTCACGGGCGAACGTCGGGAGGATGGATGCCGGGCGACGCCTGGAAGCCTGTCACCTCCAGCTGAAGCTCGTGCGACACGCGCAGGCCGGCGACGCCACGCGTCTGGAACTGCGCCGCGGGTAGGCGCGCGACCTGGGTGCCGTTGATGAAGAACGCCACGTCCTGTGCGGTGACCTGCACCATCAGGTCGTTGGCGCGCCCGCCCTCTTCCGTGTCGCGGCGGACGGACGGGTGCGCCGTCCAGTCCTGCACGATGGGAATCTCCGCGCCCTTCCTCAGCTTGATGAGGAAGCTGCCATCGCCGCGGGTCAGGAAGTAGCTGTAGCTCTGCTGGTTCTCGGGCTTGTCCAGGTCCGCGCCGCCGAAGAGCAGGCCCGTGCCCTCGTGCAGGCGGCCGGTGTGCTTCTGGAGCCGGGCGCGCACGGTGTACGGCGGCGCGAGCGGCTTCGCGCCGGCCGGCCAGACGATCACGGCCGGGCCCGTCTCCACCGTCAGCGGGTCGCCGCCGGTGAGGGTGACCTGGGCGTGCGGGTTGTAGCTCCACGCCACGCGCGCCCCGGTGCCTGCCGAGTCGGCGCCCGTGCCGGAGCCGGCCGCGGCCTGGCGGGAGTCGCCGGGCTTGCACGCGGCGAGCGCGAGCAGGCACGGCGCGATGAGGATCCGTCGCATTCGGATGCGGATTACGGGTTCAGGGACCGGTGCAGGGCGTCGAGCGGAAGGTCGCGCACCCGCAGCTCCAGCGGGATCACCAGCTCGGTCTGCGTCTGGGTGCGCAGCCGGAAGGTGTCCTTGAGGTGCACGGGCAGGTCGGTGCGGATGGGGACGTTCGCCTTCACCGGCACGGCGATGTCCCAGCGCCCCAGCGGCGAGCGGATGGGCAGCGTGACCTTGGTGTCGATGGGGAGCTGCGTGTCCAGGTGCACGGTGTACTGCTTGTCGATGGGCACGTCGAAGTGCACGGGCGTGCCGGCCGGCAGGCGGATGCGGTACCTGATCTTCACGTCCTCGGCCGCCATGCGCTGGAGGGCGCGGTCGGCGGCGGGGAGGATGGCAGCCTGCGCGTGCGTGACGCGGTACAGGAGCCAGCCGTTCAGCGCGATCGACACGGCGGCGATGGCGAGCGCGGCGCGGGCTGTAAACTGGGTGCTGCGGTCCATGATCCCCGGCGTGCGGGTGGCGTGCGGGCGCGCTCCCGACCGGTGCGCGCCTCGTGCTCGCCGGGAACGTCGCACAAGATATACCCCTCCGCCCCGCCCCGCGAGCATGTCCCTCCCAACGAGCATCCGCAGAGACCGCGATACGGGAACGGGCCGCCCTCTAACGCGAGAGCAGCCCGCGTGCTGGGGTCCTTTCTCAGTATGGGCAGGTGCAGATCGTCTGGCCGGTCTGGTTCTGCGTGCACCGGTGGCAGTTGGTCGCGTCGCTGATCGCGCACGGGTATCCGTCGCAGGTGTGGTATCCGCCGCAGGTCCACCCGCCGTACCCGGTGCAGTCCTGGTCGCAGGTGTATTCGCCGCTGTCGCAGCCCAGGTCGTAGCTGTTGCACGCGCCCGCCTGCGTGCGGCCGCAGACATCGAACTGGCACGTGAGCTCCGTATAGTAGTGACCTCTGACCGTTCCCTTGCGCTGCTCCGTCGGCGTCGACACGAACGACTCCACCACGAGAGCTTCGAGGTCCAGCTTCAACTTGCGCATCTCGCCCTCCGCAATTGTCCGGTGAACGGAAGATCGCCCGCCTTGAGTGGGGCGCATCGCGGCTGCTCGCGCACGCAACGGATGCGCCACCGGACACCGCAGCAACTAATGCTCCGGGGTAGTGTGAGGCGTCCCACGACCATCTCACTAGATCACCGATCCGTCATCCATCGTCGACCTTGAACACGGGAGTCCATCGAGTCGCATTTCCCCACGTTCGTCTTTTCCACAGTATTCCCGCGGGAGCCGAGCGATCACATGCGATGAACCGGCGATGAATCGCTGGGCTAGCCGTCGACCATGTCTGCGGGTCGGCGGGAAGGCGCTGGGGAAGAAATGCGAGAAGGCTCCGTCGCCCTAGCGCCGGAGCCTTCTCGTGCAGCGTCCGCGGGGCGGAGGCTACATCATCTTGCGGACTTCTTCGGTGAGGCGGGGGACGATCTGGAAGAGGTCGCCCACGATTCCGTAGTCGGCGATCTTGAAGATCGGCGCCTCGGGGTCCTTGTTGATGGCGACGATGAAGCGCGAGGTGCGCATGCCGGCCAGGTGCTGGATGGCGCCGGAGATCCCGATGGCGAAGTACAGCGTGGGCGCCACCGTCTTGCCCGTCTGCCCCACCTGCTCGGAGTGCGGGCGCCACCCGGCGTCCACCACCGCCCGCGACGCGCCCACGGCCGCCTTGCCCTTGAACGCGTCGGCCAGCTCCTCGAGCATCTTGAAGTTCTCCGGCTCCTTCAGGCCGCGGCCGCCGGAGACGATGATGGGCGCCTCGCCCACGTCCAGCTTCTCGCCCGCCGCCGCCTTGATCTCGCGCACGATGGCGCCGAAATCGGCTTCGTTCACCGACACGTCCAGCGTCTCCACCGCGCCGGCCTTGGCGTTCTCCGTGGCCGTGAACACGTTGGGGCGCACCGACAGCACCGCGGGCTTCTCGCCGAACGACACGCGCGCGAACACCTTGCCGGAGTACTCGGGGCGCGTGGCGACCACGCTGCCGCCCTCGACCTCCAGGCTGGTGACCTCGCTCACGTAGCCCACGCCCAGGCGGGCGGCCACGCGCGGCGCCAGGTCCTTGCCCATGCTGGTGGCCGGGAAGATCGCCACGTCGCAGCCGTGCTCCTTGATGAAGCCGGCGATGACGGTGGTGAAGCCCTCGGCCGAGTAGTGCGCGAAGGCGCCGCTCTCGCCCACGAACACCTTGTCGGCGCCGTGCTGGCCCAGCTCAGCCGCGTGGGCGCCGGTGCCGGGGCCGCCCAGGAGCACCGCGTGCACCTCGGTGCCCATGGCGTCGGCGACGGTGCGGGCGGCGGTCACCACCTCGTGCGCGACCTTGCGAAGCTCGCCGTCCCGCGACTCCGCGAACGCGAATATGCCTGCCATCAGTCTCTTCTCCGTTGTGGTTCGCGGGTGGCTACAGGACCTTGGCTTCCTGCCGCAGCAGGCGCAGCAGCTCGGGCACCGCGTCGGGGCCCTCGCCCACGATGCGGCCGGCGGCGCGCTCAGCCGGGTAGGTGCGCTTCTGCACCGTCACGCCGTCGGGCGCGCCCTGCACCGCCTTCTCCTCCAGCGGCTTCTTCTTGGCCGCCATGATGCCCTTGAGCGAGGCGTAGCGCGGCTCGTACGCGCCCTTGGTGAGCGTGAGCGCGCACGGAATCTTCAGCTCGATCACCTCGCTGCCGCCCTCGATCTCGCACTGCGCCGTGACCTTGCCGCCCTCGACCGAGAACTCGGTCACGGCGGTCGCCGCGGGGATGCCAAGCAGCTCGGCGACCATGGGGCCCACGGCCGAGAGGTCGTCGTCCACGGCCTTCATCCCGAAGAGGAGCAGGTCGAACTCGCGGCCCTTGGCCTCGTCGGCGATCACGCGCGCCACAGCCAGGCCCTCCAGCGGGCGGTCGCTCTTGAGCAGCACGGCCGCGTCTGCGCCCATCGCCAGCGCGGTACGCAGCGTCTCGGCGCTTTCGGAGCCGCCCACGCTAAGGACCGTCACGTCGCCCTGGCCCGCCGCCTCCTTGTGCTTGAGCGCGGCCTCCACGGCGAACTCGTCATACGGGTTCAGGACGTATTTGACGCCCGCGGTCTCGACCGTCGTGCCGTCACCGCCAATGCGAATGCGCGTCTCGGTATCCGGGACGCGCTTTACGCAAACGAGGCTCTTCACGCGCATCTCCTTCGCTTACGGGGAAAATCCGGCGCCACCCGGCGGCTCCGGAGCCCGGCATGATAGCCGGGGCCCGCCCGCTCGGCAAGTCGCCCCGCCCGCGATCCGTCGCATTCCACCCGATCCACCGCCGGTGTTCCCCCGCAGCACATCCGCGGTGTAAACGGGGGATGCGCATCGGCGCAGTCGGGGGGCGAACGGCGGGAGTCGGATCGGTAGATGTACAGCCGCGCATCTACCGGAGATGCAGTTCATCGACCGTCCAGGATGATGCCCGGCATTCCATCTCCCGATCTCCCGCCCACCCGCGGATGCGGCAACGTCGATGGGTGATTGATGTACGATGCCATCGAGGGATGGGCGCGGAGGAAGTCGGAGGCGGCGGCATCGCCCTGGGGCTGAAGCCCCGGGCTACGAATGCGCGAAGCCCGCCTGCGCGGGCTGGGCTCCACGCGGGCGGGCAGTTTCGTGCGAGTACCGAGTCCGGCGTCCTCGGTTGTCTCCTTTCAAGTCGCTACGGACCATCCAACCGAGCGATGCGTCTACCGCGTCCGCTCAGTGGCGGACCGTGTCGCGGGCGGCGGCGGCCTTGGCGGCAGGGCTGCCGGAGGCGGGCGGGGTGGACGGCTCGGTCGCGGCGGCCGGCGAGCCGGTGGAGTCCGAAACCTCGGGCGCGTCGGGGCGGATGGTGGTGTCCACCTCCACGCCCGCGGCGGCCGCCTGCTCCGGCGTCATGGGCTTGGCCGACTCTTCCAGCTGGCGCGACGACACGCCGTTGTCGACGTCCGTGTCGGTCGTGTCCATCTGCGCCTCGGCCGGCTTCTCCTCGGCCTGCTTGTGCTGGCAGGCGGCGCAGAGCAGCAGGCCGCACGCAAGGGCGGCGGAAAGGCGCGGGAACGCGGCTCGCGGCATGGGGCTCCGGTTGCGTCGGTCAGGGGAAACGGGTGCGGCGCCACGGCGGGTTCAACTCCGCCGCGGCGCCGCGGGCTCAGTCCAGCTCCAGGAAGTCGCGGATGCGCTCCACCACCTCGCCCGCGCGCTCCCAGTGCGGCAGCGCGCCGGTGGGCAGGCCCACGATGCTCACGTTGGGCCGCTGCTCCAGCTCCGGCAGGCGCGTGAACGACTCCATCCGCCGGCTCTCCACCGTGCCGTGGATCAGCAGCAGCGGCTGGCGGAGGCGGCGGAAGGTGTCCACCGCGTCCTGCGGGAAGAGCTTGCCGCTCAGGAAGTCGTCCAGCGGGCGCGCGGCGCCGTCCACCCGCGCCGTCTCGGCGCCGTACTCCACGTACTCGTCCGGCACGCCGTACTCGGGCGTGAACAGGTTGTCGCGCGCGAAGGCGTACAGGTTCTCCGGCGTCGTCAGCCGGTCGTAGAACGCGCGCTGCACGCCGGGCAGCGTGAAGAGCAGGCGCGACCACCCTCGGCCGATGCCCGACGGCTCGCCGCCCAGCCCCGCGGGCTCGATGGCGGTGAGCGTGTGGATCAGGTCCGGGCGCCGCCGCGCCACCTCGGCGGCGTAGTTGGCGCCGAGCGAGAGCGCGATCACGTCGGCTCCGCCGGCCGGGCGCACCACGCGCTCCAGCCAGTGCTCCAGTTGGTCCTCCATCAGGTCCGGCCGGTAGTCCAGCTCCGGCCGGTCGCTGTGCCCGAAGCCCAGCCACTCCAGCGCGAACAGCGGCACGTCGGTGCCGCGCAGGAAGGCGCGCACCAGCGGCCGCATCTCGTGCGCCGAGGCGGCGGCGTTGATGGAGTGCAGGAAGATCACGGGACGTCCGCGCCCTTCGCGGTGGTAGTAGGCGTAGTGCACGTCGCCCCACGGCACGTACTCCAGCTCCATCGCCAGCGCGTTCGCCAGCTCCGTCGCCGGGCGCCTCCGCCCGCGGCCCGCGCCGAGGAGATAGACGCCGTATGCCGCCACCGCGGCGGCGGTGAGCCCGGCGGCGGCCTTCCCCGCCTTGCCCGTCAGCAGCCCCGGCTTCTTCGCCTCGTCGGCCTTCCTTCCCGGCTTCTCGGCCTTGCCGGCACGCTGCGCCGGCCGCTCGCCCGCCGCCGGGGCCTCCGGAACCTCAGGCGCATCCGCTTCGGCCGACGCCGATCCGCCCGCGCCCGCCACGTCCGGCTCGGCCTGGACGGACTCCGTCAGCCCCTCGTCCGCGCCGGGCGTCTCCCGCTCCCCATCCCGCATCGCCTCGTCTCCGTTGTCCGTCCCGTGGGGTATCCCGCGCATCCCGAAAGCCCTGTGCAATCCCCGTGCAAACGAAAGGCCCGGCGACTCGCGCCGGGCCTCCGCACCGCATCTTCGTCGTTAGCGCCCCAGCGCCGCCACCGCCGGAGCGGGCGGCGTCCACAGCGAGCCGGCGCTGCGGTGCGCCCACTCCAGCGGCCGGTCCGCGAAGAAGAAGAGCGCGACCACCGCCACGCCCGCGGCGATCACCGCCAGCTTGGGCGCCAGACCGAAGCCCAGCCCGCGGTGCTCGTCCTCGGACCGCGCGGGGCGCATGTACATCACGATGATCACGCGCAGGTAGTAGAAGTACGACACCGCGCTGG
>DASRQW010000147.1 GCA_035696245.1 Longimicrobiaceae bacterium
TCCGCTCCCTCACCGCAGCCTTCCGTTCCTTTGCCCACGACATCCACTCACTCCTCAGTTTCCTCGAATGAAACAGCCCTGCGCTTGCGGGGGAGCGGCTGGGGGGTGGTGATCTCCATCCCCGTCCGGCCCAGCGCTCGCGTCGCCAGCCCCATGTCCGTCCTCCCGTTCGACCCGATGCATCCTCGCGCCTCGTCCGGGCGCCCGAGTCGCCCCTGGCCGCAAGAGCCGCACCCCGTCGCTCGCGGTCATCTAACGCCCAAAGCCGCTCCGCCAGCGCCAGCCGGCGAGCAGCGGAACCGCCCGCCACGCCATCCAGGCTCCCTCCCCCAGGCAGTTTTGGGGGAGGGCTGGGGAGCGGGCCGCGCCGCATCTGCTACCAACCTTCGATACGCGCCTCCCGCGTCCGCTTCCCTCCAAGCGGAACGGAATGTGCGCTACCGCCCCGGAACCGCAGGCCCGTTCCGCGGTCGCAGTTCAGCGTGCGTTCCGTATCCGTCCCAGAGACCAGAGCACCGGCGGGCCCGTTCCTGGGTCCCGCCCGCCGACAGATTTTACCGGGAAGCGACGTGGCGACCGAAGCGCGAAGCGCCGATCCTCTGCTGATCCGCGCCAACAAGCTCGACCTGCTCGAAAGGCTGGCCGACGCGTTGGCCCACGAGATTAAGAACCCGCTGCACTCCATGGTCATCAACCTGGAGGTGCTGAAGCGGAGGCTCGCCCGCGCCGGTGCGGGCGAGCAGGACGACGTGCTGCGGTACATCGGCGTGCTGGGGGGCGAGCTGGAGCGGGTGAACCGGCGGATCGAGCTGCTGTTGCGGCTCTCGCGGCCCGGCCGCGGGGCGGAGCCCGCCACGCTCAACGAGCTCACCGAAGAGCTGATGGAGCTGGTGCAGCTGGAGGCACGCCACCGCGACACCACGGTGGAGTACGACCCCGGCACGCACCTGGCCCGCGTGCACGTGCCCCGCGAGCCCGCCCGCCAGGTCATCCTCAACCTCGTGCTGGACGTGCTGGACGGGCTGGCCCCCGGCGAGCCGCTGCGCATCCGCGTGGCGCAGGAGGAGGGGCGCTCGCAGCTGGTCGTGGAGGGCAGCTATACGCCCGGCCCCTCCGAGCCGGACGAGGACGGGTTCGCGTCGCGCTACGGCGTGGCGCGCACCCTGGCCGAGACCATCGGCGGGCGCGTGGACCCTCTGGGCGTGCCCGCGGGTACTCCCGACGACTCCGCCGCCGCGGCGGGCGTCGTCTTCTCGCTCCCCGCCTCGCGCGGGTGAGCGGCCCGGCGGGCGCCCGCCCGCCGGCGTGACCCATCCATCGCAACAGAGACACCTACGGCGGCCGCGGTTGACCCGGCCGCCGCGCGTCCGGTATCTTCCACGGCCGCGAACTGAACTCCGCACTCTCCCGAGACACCGCCCGGCATGCAAGACAAGATCCTGGTCGCCGACGACGAGCGCCACATCGCCGAGGGGCTGCAGATGCTCCTGGCCGACGACGGGTACGAGGTCGACACGGCCACCGACGGGCTGACCGCCTGGGAGATGGTGAAGGAGGGCGGCTACGGCGTGGTCCTGGCCGACCTCCGCATGCCCGAGATCGACGGCCTGGAGCTGTTCGCGCGCATGCGCAAGGCCAGCATCTCGGCCGAGATCATCATCATCACCGGCTCGGCCTCGGTAGACACCGCCGTGCAGGCCATGCGCGACGGCGCGTACGACTACCTGGAGAAGCCGCTCAACATCGCCCGGCTCAAGGCGCTGCTGCCCAAGGCCATCGAGGCGCACCGCGTCAAGCAGGCCAACCGCTCGCTCCAGGAGCGCCTGACCAACCTGACCCGCTTCGGCGACCTGATCGGGCAGAGCGAGGAGATGCGGCGCATCTACACGACCATCGACGCCGCCGCGCCCAGCTCCGCCAGCATGCTCATCATCGGCGAGAGCGGCACGGGCAAGGAGCTGGTGGCGCGCGCCATCCACGACAAGTCGAGCCGGGCCAAGGGGCCGTTCGTGGCCATCAACTGCGCCGCGTTCCCCCGCGAGATCCTGGAGAACGAGCTGTTCGGCCACGAGAAGGGCGCCTTCACCGGCGCCATCAACGAGAAGCCGGGCTGCTTCGAGATGGCAGACGGCGGCACGCTCTTCCTGGACGAGGTGGCCGAGATGGAGCCCGACATCCAGGTCAAGCTGCTGCGCGCCCTGGAGCAGCGCTCGTTCCGGCGCCTGGGCGGCAAGAAGGAGATCCACGTGGACATCCGCGTGGTCTCGGCCACCAACAAGAACCTGAACAAGGCCATCGACAGCGGCGAGCTGCGCGAGGACCTGTACCACCGCCTGGCGGTGATCCCGCTGCAGCTCCCCCCGCTGCGCGAGCGCCGCGGCGACGTGCGCATCCTGGCCGAGGCGTTCCTGCGGCGGTTCGCCGAGGAGAACGGCAAGCCGATGAAGGGCTTCAGCCCCGAGGCGCTGGAGTTCATCAACTCGTACCGCTGGCCCGGCAACGTGCGCGAGCTCAAGAACGCGCTGGAGCGGGCCGTGATCCTGGCGCACGGCGACATCATCACCCTGCCCGACCTGCGCGCGCACGAGCTGATCATGAGCGAGGACCGCGAGATCCGCGTTCCCATCGGCACCTCGATCGAGCAGATCGAGAGCACGCTGGTGCTCAAGACCTTCTCGTTCGTGGACGGCGACCACCGCCGCGCCGCGGGGATGCTGGGGATAGACGAGGACGAGCTGCGCGTGCGCCTCTCGAAGGTGATGTCGCCCGAGGCCGTGCCGGCGTAACTCACGCATGCAGAAGCAGATGCGCGTGCTCCGGGGCCGCGCCTTCCCCGCGGGGAAGGCGCGGCCCCGGAGCACGCGCATCTGCTTCTGCATGCGTGA
>DASRQW010000148.1 GCA_035696245.1 Longimicrobiaceae bacterium
CCTCCAGCCACCAGGAGTTGGTCCATGTTCGGCACCGCCCACGCTCCGCCCCGTCCGGCTCCGCGCCGCGGTTCCGCAGCACCTACGACCACACCCGCACGCCCTTCGGCGCCCAGCCCGCGCTCACCAGCAGCCGGACGCGCCCCCGCCGACGTGCTCGCGCTGCAACGGACCGCCGGAAACCGCGCGGTGCTGCGGATGCTGGAGGCCCGCCGCGCGCCCAACGTGCTGCAGCGCGCGGTGGATACGACCGCCGCCCGGAAGGAGAACAAGCACTTCGCCGCGGCGGAAAGCGTGATCCTGAAGGCGATCGCCGCCGCCAACGGCGAGCTGTGGCAGATGGTGAACGACGATTCCGCGAAAGTGGACCTCGTGTTCCGCGCGGACCTGGGGCTGATGGCGGGCGTGGGCGAGGTGCGGCCGATGGCCTTCTACGGCCAGAAGGGCAAGGAGGCGCGCATCGAAGATCTGATGCACGACGGAGTGGACCTCAAGGACGAGCGCATCACCATCGAGGTGCAGGTCGTGCCGCCGGTGCTCACCTTCTGGGACCGCAATGCCGGCCAGGCGGCGGGCACCGTCGCCCACGAATACGCCATCCACGCCGAGCGCTACACCAAGATCATCCGGCACATCCGCGCCGAGGGCAGCGTGGGCAAGGCCGTCATCCAGCTCAACAAGTGGGCCGACGAGGGCGAGTTCGAGGCCGGCACCCACCACGCGTCCATCTTCCAGGAAGACGAGTACAACGAGCGTTACCGGCAGCTGAGCGGCCTGATGACGAAGCTGTTCGTGGAGGCGGGGATGAACGACGAGGCCGCGGCGGTGCAGAAGGCCTTCGACGAAGACATCTCCGAGCACCGGGCGCAGGCCTTCTTCGGCGGGAACAAGCACCGGAAGAAGGAGCGCCGCTCGCTTGCGAGCCGTTTGGATACCGAGATGGCGAGGAACCACGCGGCCATCCAGCAGGCCAAGGAGATCCTGGCGAAGCTCCCCGACCCGCCGCCGCTGCCCATCGTGGAGACGCTCGAGGACGCGATCTCCAACAGGTAGCGTCCTTCCACGCCTCGCACCCTACTGCGGCGTGACGCCGTCCGGCGCGCAGCTTCTCCCGTGTGCGTCCCTGTTGACCTCTGCCCGGACTCCGATGGGAATCTTACGTACGGCTGGTCTCGCCATACTCGCTGCGTCGGCCTTCTCGCTCGCGGAGCCGCGTACACTGCCCGCGCAGGCGAATGGCTCGGTGCACCATGCCACCTCGGCAGGCGATTCGGCCGCCGTCGCGGAGATGGTGGAGCGTTTCCACCGTGCGCTGGCCGAAGGAGACAGCGCCGCGGCCCTGGCGCTCCTCGCCTCCGACGTGCTGATCCAGGAGAGCGGGGAGCAGGAGTCGCGGTCGGAGTACCGCTCGCGTCACCTCGCCGCCGACATCGAGTTCGCGCGCACCGTCCGGACGCGACAAGGGCAGGTTCACGTCCGTGTACGCCGCGACGTGGCGTGGGCCAGCTCCACCTCCACGAGCGACGGCACGTTCCGGGGAAGGGCCATCAGCTCGGCCGGCGCGGAGCTGATGGTCCTCGCGCGCGAAGCGGGAGCATGGCGTATCACGGCGATCCACTGGTCGTCGCACCCCCGCCGGTAGCGGACCAAGAGCAGTACACGAACGCAAAGCGGCGCAAGCTCGAAAGCCTGCGCCGCTTCGTCGTTTTCCGCCGTCGGGGCGGTGAGTGGAGCCTACCGGGATCGAACCGGTGACCTTCCGCTTGCAAAGCGGACGCTCTCCCAGCTGAGCTAAGGCCCCTTGCAGCCCTGAATCTAACCGATCTCCCGCATCCCCTCAAGGCCGTCGTGAGCGGCATGGCGGATGCGAGGCCATGCTCCGAGCGGAACGCGGGACGGCGGCCGTGGTACGCATCTCCGGCCCCGTCGCACCGTTCGAACGAGCGTTCGGGCGCGGCTTGCACGCGGGGCTCCAGCGGCTATGTTACCGGCTGGCAAACCACCGTCGCACCTCCACACGGGTCGTCCCGATGATCGCTTCGCTGCTTTCGCGCAAGATCGAGAAGCTTCCCCCCGACGTTCGCCTCGAGGGCCGCATCCTCTTCCTGGTCGACGACCCGGAGATGGTCCGCGCCCAGCTGGACGGGCAGGACGTGGAGCTCACGGACGAGGTGCGCGCCAACCTGCGCGACAACATCTCGACCGACGAGATCACGCCGGCTTACATCTGCTACTACTTCGACGAGACGCTGGGCGAGTTCCCGTACCTGGGCCTCAAGGCCGGGAACGAGTTCCCCATCAAGCAGGGCAGCGTGAAGAAGGGCGGTTTCGTCGCCTCGGTCTCCGGACGTCGCCGCGGCAAGGGCAGCTCGCGCGAGCAGAGCCCGTACGCCGAGATGATGGCGGGCATCCGCGTGGTCATCGCCGAGAACATCGAGCGCATCTACCGCGAGAACTGCCAGAACCTGGGCGTCCTGACGTCCACCAACTTCGAGCTGGTGGACCGCATCCGCCGCGGCGACACCATCCCGCTCACGGAGTTCACCGAGGGCGCGGACGAGATCACCCGCGGCATCATCGAGCACGGCGGGCTGTTCAACTACAACGTCGCGCGGCTTCAGGGCACGGTGCGCACGCCGCCCATCTCCTGCCACGCACCGCGGGGCTCGGCCCCGCGCGACGCACTGGACGTGCGCCAGCTGCGCGGCAGCGGCGAGAGCAACATCCCAGAGCCCATGACAGGCGTGAGCGGCGCCGCTCCGCAGTTCGCCGCCACCTCCACGTCCAACGTGGGCAGCGACACCGTCGGCGCGCCGCACGGCTCCCATCACGGCGGCGCACGGGCGATGACGATCGCGGAGAAGATCTTCGCGCGCCGGTGGGTCACCGACCTGTCGAAGGGTGACATCGGCGTGGACTGGGTGCAGCCGGGCGACTCCGGGTTCGTGCAGACCGACATCCGCTTCTCGCACGAGTATGTGACGCCCATGTCGGCCATCTTCTTCGAGCAGCTGGTGGGCGAGCACGAGAAGGTGCTGGAGCCGGAGTCGATCCTCTTCTTCCGCGACCACCTGACGTTCCTCAAGGACGCCATGTCGCCGGAGCGGGTGCAGCTGGGCCTGCTGGACGTGGCGAACCAGCTGGAGGTGAAGCAGCGCGAGTTCGCGGAGAAGCAGGGCGTGCGGCTGTACGGCGAGCTGGGCCACGGCAAGCACGGCTCCGAGGCCATCTGCCACTCCAAGATCCTGGAGAGCTACGCGCTGCCCGGCCAGGTGATCATCGGCTCGGACTCGCACACCCCGCATGCGGGGGCGGTGGGCTGCGTGGCGTTCGGCGTGGGGACCACGGCCATCTTCAACTCGTGGATCACCAAGGACGTGCGCGTGGAGGTGCCGCAGAGCTTCCGCGTGGTCGTGAGCGGCGACAAGCCCGACAACGTGACGGCCAAGGACTTCATGCTGGAGATCCTGCGCAACCCGTACATCAAGGACGGGCACGCGATCGGGCAGATCATCGAGTACGCCGGGCCGGCCGTGGAGGCGCTTTCGGTGGATGAGCGCGCGACCATGACCAACATGGCGGCCGAGGTGGGCGCGTTCACCGGCATCGTCGCGCCCGACGCGAAGACCGTCGAGTACCTGGTGGCCCAGCGCGGGATGACGCGCGCCCAGGCCGAGGCGCTGATCGACGGCCTCTACTCCGACGACGGCGCCGAGTACGTGAAGACGATCGAGATCGACGCCTCCACGCTTAAGCCCATGATCGCGCTGCCCGGCGACCCCGGCAACGGCCAGAACGTGGAGGAGCTGGACGAGCGGGTGCGCATCGACATCGCGTACGCGGGGAGCTGCACGGCAGGCAAGAAGGAGGACATGGACATGTACGCCCGCGTGGTCCGCGAGGCCGCCGAGCGCGGCAAGCGCAAGCCCGACGACGTGCAGTTCTACATCCAGTGCGGCTCGCAGGAGGTGTACAGCTACTGCCAGGAGATGGGCTACGACAAGCTCTTCGAGCAGGTGGGCGCCACCTTCATCGAGCCGTCGTGCGGCGCGTGCATCAACGCTGGCCCCGGCGTGTCGCGCAAGCCGACCGATGTGACCATCAGCGCCATCAACCGCAACTTCCCCGGCCGCTCGGGACCGGGCCAGCTCTACCTGGCGTCGCCCTATACGGTGGCCGCATCCGCCATGGCCGGCTACATCACCGCGTACGAGCCCCAAGAGGAGCCCGTCGGCGCCTGAGCCTTCGGATGGCGGGATGGGCGAAGCCGGGGCTCTCCACGCATCGTGGAGAGCCCCGTTCCCTTATGGAGCCCCGTCGCCCAGCCGGCATCGCACCGCAGTCCACCAGGTGACGTGTGCCGAGATCCGCACCTTTGGCGCGATGAGGTGCTTGCGCACTGTGTCCACTTTGATTACTTTCGGGAATCCTTCGTACCCACAGCCGGGTGAACCGCCGTGAGCGCAAAAGAAGAAGCCGCGAAGCTCATCGATTCGCTTCCCCAGAATGCTACCTGGGGCGAGATCCTGTATGCCGTGCAGCGGGGCTCCGCCGGCGGCAGGAACCGGCCTGCCGCGGTGCGCGAGCTTCAGGCGCCGTACGGCAGCGAATACGCAACCTACGCCAGGGAAGAAGAGGCCATGCACCGAGACTTCGACGTGGTGATCGAGCGGGACACCGAGGGGCTGTACGTGGCGTCGGTGCCGGCGCTGCGCGGGTGCCACACGCAGGCGGGCACCCTCGACGTGCTCATGGAGCGCGTCCGCGAGGCCATCGAGCTGTGCGTGGAGGTAGCGGGCGCGGCGTCCACGGAGTTCGTGGGCATCCGCCGCGTGTCCGTTCCCGCGTGAGCCGGCTGCCGCGGGTCACGGGCAAGCAGCTCGTCGCGGCGCTGGCGAAGGCGGGCTTCGGCTTGAAGCGCGTCAAAGGCAGCCACCACTTCCTCCAGCACACCGACGGCCGCGCCACCGTCGTCCCCGTCCACGGCGCGGAAACCATCGGGCCCGGCCTGCTCGTGAAGATCCTGACCGACACTGGCCTCCATCGTGACGAGTTGGCGGACCTTCTCTGAACCGAAACATCACTACCAACGCCACAATTACCGCCGTGCATCGTCCCATCCCGTCCAAACAACGGTTGATCGCGTTTCGGTTTCCGACCTTACCCGAAAAGAGCCAAACGACGGTGTTGGGTTGGAGAGATGGCGTTGAATATGACGCGCCCCGGATCTCCAGATTGCCCGCAGTTGATGCCGGTGAGATGGAGGACCGATAGACGAAGCTCCCCGCGGATGTGTCGGCGGGGAGCTTCTTGTCGTGCGATGTGCGGCGGAGGCTCAGCCGCGCATGGAGGCTTCGGTCATCTGACGGCCGCCTAGGACGTGGAGGTGGAGGTGCGGGACCGTCTGGCCGCCCTCGTCGCCGGTGTTGATGATCACGCGGTAGCCACGCTCGCCCAGGCCTTCAAGCCGGGCGACTTCCGCCGCGGCGAGGAGCAGACGTCCGGCGATATCAACATCCTCGTCGCCCAGCTCCTGGAGCGAGGGGATCGGCTTGCGCGGGATAACCAGCACGTGCACCGGCGCCGCCGGGTTGATGTCGCGGATGGCGACCACGTGCTCGTCCTGATAGACGAACTTGCCGGGGATCTCCCCGTCGATGATGCGGCTGAAGATGGTCTTCTCGGCCATGTGCTCGCGTGTCGTGGTGAGGTGTGGCTCCTGACCGGCACGGCCCCAATCTAACGTTCGATCGAGGCGCCGCAACGGCGAGGCGACAAACACCAGACGCGCGAAAGCCCCGGTTCGCCACCGGGGCTTCCGTTGCAACATCGGGGGTTTGCTGCCGACGGCGCGTCAGACGGGGCGGAGAAGCGCGCTCCACCACTCCTCTTCCTCGTCCACGCGCTCCACGCGAAAGCCGGCTGCTTCTGCGTCGCGCACCACTTCGGCGTGCTCGGTGCCGAGGATGCCGCTCACGATCAGCCGCCCTTCCGGCGAACCGCTAAGGGCCGCGCGGAAGGCGGGGAGCAGCGGCCGGATCACGCCGCTGAGAATGTTGGCGAGCAGCAGGTCGAACCGGCCCAGCCCGGCCAGCATCGCGGTGTCGGCCATCGCCTCGATCAGGCGGACGCGGCCTTCCGTGCCGTTCTGCTCGATGTTCTCGCGGGCGTTGATGTTGGCGTCGGGATCGTACTCCACCGCCACCGCCCCGCCTGCGCCCAGGCGCACCGCGGCGATGGCGAGGATGGCGGAGCCGGAGCCGACGTCGAGCACGCGGTCGCCCGGCTTCAGCGCGGAATCGAGCAGGCGCAGGCAGCCGCGCGTCGTGGCGTGCTCGCCCGTGCCGAACGCCATCTGCGGATCGACGTCGAGGACGATCTGGCCCGGCTCGGCATCCCACTCGGTCCACGTTGGCTTCACGACGATGCGGTCGGTGACGCGGCGCGGGCCCAGGCCGGCCTTCCACGTGGCGGCCCAGTCCTCGTGCGGCTGCCAACGCCAGGTGATCTCGAGCTCCACGCCATCCGGCAGGTTGGCGGCGACGTGGCCGCGCATCTCCGCCACGAACGCCTCGGGGTCCGACGGCTCGGGCACGTAGGTGAGGACGGCGCCGCCCTCTTCCTGCACGGCCCAGCTTCCCTGCTCCACCAGCGCCTCGGCGGCCAGCGGCAGCAGCTCCGGGTCTGCCAGGCGAACGGAGAGGACGAGCCAGCGTTGAGGTTGGCTCACGCGGCGAACGCTCCCTTCACCTTCTCCCAGAAGCCCACGCGGCGGCCCTCGCCGCCGGGCAGCGGGCCCTCCAGCTCGGCCAGGCGGCGGAACAGCTCCTCCTGCTCGCTCGTGAGCGTGGTGGGCGTCCACACGTGCACGCGCACGTGCTGGTCGCCGCGCCCGCCGCCGCCCAGGTGCGGCAGGCCCTTGCCGCGAAGCGTGAGCACCTCGCCGCTCTGCGTGCCGGCGGGGATGCGCACCTGCTCGCTCCCGTGGACGGTGGGCACCTCCACCTCCTGCCCGAGCGCGGCCTGGCTGAACGTGACGCCAAGGTCGTAGACGAGGTCGGAGCCCTCGCGCATGAAGCGCGAGTCCTCTTCCACCTCGATGACCACGATCACGTCGCCGCGGGGGCCGCCGCGCGGGCCGGCGTTGCCCTGGCCGCGCAGGGTGAGGTAGTTGTCGGAGCTCACGCCGGCGGGAATCTCCACGTCCACCGTGCGGTCGGCGCGCTCGCGTCCGTCGCCGTGGCACGTCTTGCACGGGTTCTTGATCACCCGGCCTTCGCCGCCGCAGGTGGGGCAGACGGTCGCGCTCACGAACTGTCCGAACACGCTGCGCTGCACGCGGCGAACCTGGCCCTGGCCCTGGCACGCCTCGCAGACCACGGGGCCGCTCGTGTCCGCCGCGCCGGCGCCCTTGCAGGTGGAGCAGGCGTCGAGCGCCTTGATCTTGAGC
>DASRQW010000149.1 GCA_035696245.1 Longimicrobiaceae bacterium
GTGATTTAGACACACCAGTTTCGGCCCGTCCTGATGGTCGGCGCCGCGCGTTGAGGGTGGGTGAGAATCACGCGGATTTGCGGTTCACTGAAAACTCATCAGGAGAGACGAAGATGCGGATTCCGTTCAACCGGCTGCTGGCGCCGGCGGTCCTGCTGCTCGCGCTGGGTGCGTGCAGCGACGAGCCGTCGGCGCCTCAGGCCAACAGCTCCTCCTTCGCGGATCAGTCCGCGCTGGAGGCGATGGGCTTCTCGGGCCGGAGCGCCGTGGACCACGGCGACTACTATCTGGTCGAGGGCGACATCGTGATCGCCAAGGCGGACCTGCGGGCGGGCCGGGTCGCCCCGCCCGCGGACGTGCGGGCCATCTTCCGCGGCAACGCACGCGCGACTGCCAACCTGCCCGGCTTCGGGGCGGCGGGGTCGCGCCCGGGCGGGCCGCGCTTCCAGTCCTACACGAACACGCTGGCGTCGGCCAGCCGCGTGCGGAACATCAAGGTCAACCTGAACGCCCTGTCCGGGCAGCCGGCGTGGCTGGCCGCCGCCCGCGCGGCACTGACGCACTGGACCAGCATCGACGGCTCGGCGGTGACGATGGTGGAAAGCGCGACCAGCCCCGACATCACCATCTCGATCGCGAACCTGAACAACACCGCGGTGATCGCACAGGCCACGTGGCCCAAGGACGCGACCGGCGGCGGCCCCGGCCCGACCATCACCATCAACTCGCAAAACCTGAGCATCAGCGACTCGTGGAAGGAGAACACCGTCACCCACGAGCTGGGCCACACGATCGGCCTGCGCCACACCAACTGGGCGGCCAACGGCGAGACGGCCGGCACCCTGGGCGCCATCCTCGTGCAGGGCACCACGACCAGCGACGCCAACTCGGTGATGCAGGCGGTGGTGCACAACTGGGCGGGCTTCACCGCCGGCGACGAGCGCGCCGCCATCACCCTGTACGGCGACACCACGCAGCTCTCCATCTCGTACACGGGCGGCGGGAACGTCGTCTCCTGGCCCGCCATCCCAGGCGCGGTGAGCTACAACCTCAACATCATGTGGGTGGGCAACGAGTACTACACCGACCCCAACGACCGCGACAACTCGTACGGCACCACCGTGTACGACGGCCAGAACATCGCCACCACGACGGGAACGTCGTACACCGACACCACCTATCCCTACACGGGCTCCAGCAGCTGCTTCCGCTACGCCATGCCGAACGATCCGGCCTGGAGCGGCGGCTACTACACGTCGTACTACTGGCTGCAGGCCAACTTCGCCAACGGCGAGACGCACTCGCACGCGGTGTCGCTGAACTGCGCCTGAGCCGCCGGATGCGGAGGCGGAAGAACCTTCTCCCGCCGCGCTCCTGAACCCCGGAACCCCCGGCAGCGGAATCGCTGGCGGGGGTTCTGCTCGTCCGACCCGTTCTGCTTGCTGGCGTCGGGGCGCGGACTACTCCCCTGCTCCCAGCCCCCGCGTATGCCATTCCCTTTCCGACACACCGCGCGCACGATCCGTGCGGCTCGGAAACCCCGGCACGCCGGCGGAGCCGGTAGGGCGAGCCCGGGGAGCCCGGGCGGCGCTCCCATCCTTTCACCGGGAGATGGAAGATGAAGAAGCTGACGCTGGACTTTGAGTCGCTGGCCGTGGAGACGTTCGCAACCGCCACGGAGCCGTCGCTGGACTCGCCGTTCTTCGCCGGGGAGCTCATCTCGCGGCGTAGCTGCATCGAGCAGTGCACCACCTCGTGCGTGCCGTGACCAGGTAGCGTTGCAGGTGGGAGACGCCCGCCGGGGAGCACTCCCCAGCGGGCGGTTTCGTCTCGCCACTCCAGGTCCGCGGGCCGTCAGACGTTCTCTCCTCCCGAATGATCCCTGCCGGGTGCTCAAGCATTGGAGTGCGGAGCACCGGGGCGAGCCTGCCCCCGGAGGGCTCCCCGGCTCCGGTGACTCCGTCATCCGGAGACACGGCTCGCGAGTGGATGTGGGCGGCCGGGAGAGGATAGACCGCGTGCGGAAACGTGCGCGCACGGCGGGAACATGCTAGGATATCCCCCTCTTCCGCGCTAACGCCTGCGCTGGAAATCCGCATACGGTCTCGACCCGCTTGCACCACGCAGTCCCCCTCGCGCCACACGGCGGCCGCGGAACTCCGAAGCTTCCGAACATGTTCCCCATCCGATGATCGAATCGAGCCTTTCCAGTCTCATCTGGTCCGTCGCGGATCTGCTGCGCGGCGACTACAAGCAGTCCGAGTACGGCCGCGTGATCCTGCCCTTCACCGTGCTGCGGCGGCTGGACTGCGTGCTGGCGCCCAGCAAGGCCGCCGTGCTGGCCGAGAAGGAGAAGCGCGAGAAGGCCGGCCTCAACCCGGAGCCGTTCATGCTCCGCGCATCTGGCCAGCTCTTCGTCAACACGTCCACGCTGGACCTGAAGCGAACGCTGGGCGACGCGGACCACGTGCGCGAGAACCTGCTGGCGTACGTGCAGGCGTTCTCGCCCGCGGTGCGCGACATCTTCGAGTGCTTCGACTTCTACGCGCAGGTGGAGCGGCTGGACAAGGCGGGGCTGCTGTACCTGGTGGCCGAGAAGTTCGCCAACTTCGACCTGCACCCCAGCCGCGTGAGCAACGCGCAGATGGGCGCCGCATTCGAGGAGCTGATCCGGCGCTTCGCCGAGCTTTCCAACGAGACGGCCGGGGAGCACTTCACGCCGCGCGAGGTGATCCGGCTGATGGTGAACCTGCTGTTCATCGAGGACGACGACGCGCTGAACAAGCCCGGCGTGGTGCGCACGCTGTACGACCCCACGGCGGGCACGGGCGGCATGCTGTCGGTGGCGGAGGAGTACCTGACCGGGCACAACCCCGGCGCGCGCCTGGTGATGTTCGGGCAGGAGCTGAACGCCGAGTCATATGCGATCTGCAAGGCCGACATGCTCATCAAGGGGCAGGACGTG
>DASRQW010000150.1 GCA_035696245.1 Longimicrobiaceae bacterium
CCTCCTCCGCGCCCCCGACGCCCGGCGGGAATCAGACGTTCACCCCTCCCCAGCGTCACCATCCGCCGCCCATCCGGAAGGAGCCCGGGCACGAGGCGAGGACCGGCCCGGCCGGCGGATCGATAATCCGCGCCGGCCTCATCTCGCCTCTCCACGACAACGTCCTCCGCGCCGGCGTTGGTCCCGCGGCCCCAATTCGGTGTTTCCAGCGGCGAGATGATGATCGGGAGACCCCGTCCGCGCACGCAGTCAGGAGATGGTCATCGGCAGATGCCGAACGGAGACGCGGATCGGGAGATGGTCACCGGGGAATCGGGTCCGGAGATGCGCGTCGGACCCGACCCACGACACGGGAGATGTACGGCGGCGCGATGCCCGGCCGTTCATCTACCGAGCCGCGTTCCCGATCCTACTCTGCCGATCCGCGGCGGTGGATGGTTTCGATGGATCGGGATGATGCGCGGAGGACGGGCGGCGCGTGCGAAAAGACGGCGGACACGCAGGTCCGCGCCTACACGTCGGATGGATTTGCGCCGGTCGGCGAGCGGCGGATGGACGCGATAAAGGGACGACTCCTCGCGGAATCGTCCCCCTTTCGATTTGACCGGCGGCTCGGGCCGCGGGCGGTCAGACCGCCGCGAGAAGCTTCTCCAGCTCTTCGGGAGAGAGCTCGGCGCCGGAGCGGGTGCCCATGCGGCGTCCGCGGGTGGCGCGGATCTCCTTCTTGGTCTGCGGCGGCTCGGCCGGCTCCGGCTCGTCGCCGAAGACGCTGAAGCCGGGCACGTTCACCCGCGGGATGCGGCGCCCCATCAGGTGCTCCACCGCGGCCACGTCGCCAATCTCGCCGCCCGACATGAAGGTGATGGCGATGCCCGTCTCGCCCGCGCGGCCGGTGCGGCCCACGCGGTGCACGTAGCCCTCCGGATCCTTGGGCGCGTCGTAGTTGACCACGTGCGAGATGCCGTCCACGTCCAGGCCGCGCTGCGCCACGTCGGTGGCGACCAGAACCTGGACCTTGCCCTCGCGGAACGACTCCAGCGCCTTGCCGCGCTGCTGCATGTTACGGTCGCTGTGCAGCGTCTCCACCTTCAGCCCCGCGCGCGTGAGGTGCGACGCCACGCGGTCCGCGCCGAACTTGGTGCGGGTGAAGATGAGGGCCGACTGGAACTCCGGCTGCTTCAGCAGGTGCAGCAGCAGCTCGGGCTTCTGGCGCTGCTCCACGGGGTAGACGAACTGCTCCACCGTCTCGGCGGTGGTGATCTTGGGGCTCGCCTCGACGGTGACGGGCTCGCGCAGGATGTCGTACGCGAGCGACTTCACCGAGTTGGGCATGGTGGCCGAGAAGAACAGCGTCTGCCGCTGCTTGGGGCAGTTGCGCAGCACCGTGTCGATCTGCGGGCGGAAGCCCATGTCGAGCATCCGGTCGGCCTCGTCGAGCACCAGCACCTCCAGGCCCGACAGGTCCACGTTGCCGCGCTCCACGTGGTCGATCAGGCGGCCCGGCGTGGCGACCAGCACCTCGTAGCCCGCGCGCAGGCTGCGCATGTCCTTGTCCAGCGGCACGCCGCCGTACAGGCAGCCCACGAACAGCTCGCTGTACTTGGCGTAGTCGCGCGCCGACTCGGCCACCTGGATGGCGAGCTCGCGCGTGGGGCAGAGGACGAGGGCCTTGAGGCCTTCCTTGCCGCGCAGCCGGTGAAGCGTGGGAAGCATGAAGCCGGCGGTCTTGCCGGTGCCGGTGGGGGCCTTGCCCATCACGTCGCGCCCTTCGAGGGCGGCGGGGATGGCCTGCTGCTGAATGGGGGTGGGAACCTCGTAGCCCTGCTCCTTCACCGCGCGCAGGAGCTCCGGCGCGAGGTTCAGATCGTCGAATGTCATGTTCTCTTTCTGGCCCGGGCTTCTTGTTCCGGGTCCGTTTGCTGGTGCGGGGCGCGCGTTCGCTCGCGTCAGGGCCCCGCGTGTCTTGTCGTCCGTAGTTGGACAATGCGCTGCCCGGAGAGTGCGGCCCCTCCGTCCGGAGGCGTACCGCTGGGCAGCGACAGCGCGTGTATTTGCTGATGCAAACATAGCAATCTAACGGCTTTTCCTCAGTCCCGCCACCCGCCGCCCCACATCTCCCGTCACGTTCGCGCAACCTCGCCGCGACGAGCTGCGACTCCCCGCCGCCTCATCCGCCGGGCCCCCGACTTTGCCCAGATCAGCCACGCAGCATCTAACCGACCCCACAGAACCACAGAAAGAGTATGTGTCGACAAAGCGAATCTCGCGTGATTGCCGATGATTTTCTTCACGAAACATGCACTACCTGCGCGGCTTCGAAATAACGCGTCGAGTGCCAGCGGGACATGATGTTGGTAGATGTACGAAAGCCCGCCGCATCGATAGATGTGGACGGGCTCGTGGAGATCGCCTGCGGCTGCCTACGAGCGGCGCTCGAACAGCGTACCGTCGCGGGTCTCGCCCAGGGCCAGCCGGCAGAGCGCCTGGATCCTGTCGTGCGCGGTGGACAGGTCCCAGACCGGATCGCAGTTCACCCGGTGCCGGATCCAGACCTCCAGCTTCTCGTTGTCCGCATCGCGAATCAGGAGCAGGGCGAGCTCCAGCTCGGCGACCCGTTCACGCTCGGCCGCGACCATCGCGAGCAGCTCCTCCCGGCTAACCATTGTTCCAACCTCCAGACGACGCGAGAACTGACGGCTGGGTGCGCCCGCACGTTGCGAGCCACCTCTTCTGCCCGCTCCCGGCCGGCACCCGCGTACACCCGTGGGCAACGCATCTCGCGGACCCGGAAACGGTAGCGGGGCCTGGCGCCGGTGGTTAGGTTGGTGCAACCGGCGGGGAACGACCGATGCGTCGCTCGCCGCGGCTTTTCCAGGCGCTCCGCACGGCGGCGCGCGCGCACCACCGGGAACACCCATGGCAGACCTTCGCGAGTTCCACGGCCCCAACGCGGGCTACGTGCTGGACCTGTACGAGAGATTCCAGCGCGATCCCTCCCTGGTGGACGAGGGATGGCGCTCTTACTTCGCGTCGTTCACCCCCACGGGCGACGCTTCCGTCTCTTCCGGCGCCTCCGCTTCGGGCACGGACGTGCAAGCCGTGCTGGACGCGTACGAGTTGGCGGTCTCCATCCGCGCGCGCGGGCACACGGCGGCGCGCCTGGACCCGCTGGGCGGCGAGCCGCAGCCCGACCCGTCGCTGCGCCCCGAGGCGCACGGCATCTCCGACGCCGATCTCGCGCGCCTGCCCGCCTCGGTCGTGCGCGGCGCGGCGGCGCAAGGCGCGGGCACCGCGGCGGATGCCATCGCCCGCCTTCGCGCGGCGTACAGCGGCACCGCGGGCTACGAGCTCGACCATGTGGGCAGCGCCGACGAGCGCGCCTGGCTGCAGGAGGCGGTGGAGACGGGCCGCTTCCGCACGCCGCTCGATGCGGACGCGAAGCGCGCCCTGCTCGCTCGCCTGTCGCAGGTGGAGGGCTTCGAGAAGTACCTGCACCGCGTCTTCTTCGGCCAGAAGCGCTTCTCGATCGAGGGCACCGACGCCATGGTGCCCATGCTGGACGAGGTGATCCGCGGCGCCGCGCAGTCCGGCGCGGGCGACGTGCTGATCGGCATGGCGCACCGCGGGCGGCTGAACGTGCTCACCCACGTGATGGGCAAGCCGTACTCGATGATGGTGGCGGCCTTCGCCAGCGCGCAGCTCGCCCCCGGCGTGGACGCGCAGCAGAACACCGACGAGCCGTCGGGCGACGTGAAGTACCACATGGGCTGGAAGGACACGAAGGAGATCGGCGGCGCGAAGGTGCGCGTCACCCTCTCCCCCAACCCCAGCCACCTGGAGTTCGTCAACCCCGTCGTGGTGGGGATGACGCGCGCGGCGCAGGACGACACTTCGGCCGCGGGCAAGCCGACGCTCGACGCGCGGAAGGCGGTGGCGGTGCTCATCCACGGCGACGCGGCGTTCCCCGGCCAGGGCACGGTGCCCGAGACGCTGAACATGTCCGGCCTGCGCGGCTACACGGTGGGCGGCACGCTGCACATCATCGCCAACAACCAGATCGGCTTCACCACCGACCCCGTCGACGACCGTTCCACGCGCTACGCCAGCGACCTCGCCAAGGGCTTCGAGATGCCCGTGGCGCACGTGAACGCCGACGACGCGGAGGAGTGCTTGGCGGTGATGCGCCTGGCTTTCGCGTACCGCCAGGAGTTCGGCCGCGACTTCGTGGTGGACCTCGTCGGCTATCGCCGCTGGGGCCACAACGAGGGCGACGAGCCGGCGTTCACCCAGCCGATGATGTACGAGACGGTCCGCTCCCACCCCACGGCGCGCGAGGTCTACGCCCGCGTGCTCGTCGACCAGGGCGTGGTGACGCAGGACGATGCGGACGCCCTGCTCCAGCGCGTGAACGACGAGATGTCGAAGGCGGCGGAAGAGGTCGGGCCGGCCAAGCCGCACGCCGAGCCGTCGCCCAACGGCCGCCATCCCTCGGCCGCGGAGACGGGCGTGCCGGCGGAGAGGCTGAAGGAGCTGAACGCCGCGCTTCTACAGTTCCCCGAAGGCTTCCAGCCCGCGGCGCGGCTCGCCAAGAACGTGCTGGAGAAGCGCCGCACGGCGCTGGACGGCGAGAAGCCCGACATCGACTGGGGCCATGCCGAGGCGCTCGCCTTCGCGTCGCTGCTCCAAGACGGCACGCCGGTTCGCATCACCGGGCAGGACGCGGAGCGCGGCACCTTCAGCCACCGGCACGCGGTGCTGAACGACGCCAAGACGGGCGCCAAGCACAACGCCCTCCAGCAGCTTCCGCAAGCCACGGCGAGCTTCGAGGTGCACAACTCGCCGCTCTCGGAGATGGCGGTCGTCGGCTTCGAATACGGCTACTCGGTGGCCGATCCCAAGGCGCTGGTGCTGTGGGAGGCGCAGTACGGCGACTTCGCCAACGGCGCGCAGG